>JADHXT010000115.1 GCA_016782825.1 Candidatus Brocadiia bacterium
GTTGAGGCTCCACGTGACGATCGTGTGGCCGCGGTGGTCGAGATCGAGCAGGTTGTCCACGGCATCGCTCTTGGTGAGGAGCACGAGCCGCGCGTGCTGCTGCGTGGCGACGACGGGCACGAGCACGCGGGAGAAACCAGTGAGCGGGTCGAGGCCAAGCGCGTCCTGGAGCTTGCCCACGTAGAGGCTGGCGGGCCGCTTCATCCGCCTGTCGCGGCGGCCGATGGCCTCGAGCACGTCCTCGAGGTTCACAAACACCTTGGCCACCGGCGCCACGAGGGTGGAGGCGGAGCCGGCGAGGTAGCAGTAGGAGCACGCGTAGGTGCAGTAGGCGGTGGGCGAGGCGGCCAGGTGGTCGGGGCACACCACGCCCGTCTCGCGCGCCATCTTGAGCGGCTGGCCGATGGTGCCCACCACGAGGGTGCGGCGGCCGACCTCGCGGCGCGCCACGTCGTCGCCCTTGGGCAGCAGGCCGCGGAGCTGCATGTGGGTGCGGTCGCGGGCGTCCACCAGCGTGGCTTCGGGGAAAGCCGCGTCCAGGCGCTCGGCGAAGACCTGCCGCTCCGGCGTGTCGAGCGCGCCGCGTGTGAGCAGGATGCGGTCGGGCTCAAAGCCCAAGCGGCTGGCCTGCGGCGAGTAGCTGGCCAGGTGGTCTCGGACGCGCGCGGTCCAATCGGTGGCCTTCATGCCACGAGCAAACACCGGTGGGGGGGTGTTGTCAAGGGGGCGCCTGGTGCTGGCGGCCGTGGGGAAGCCGGGCTCACCGCACGAAGAGGATGGGGCAGGGGCTTTCGTCGAGGAGGAGCTGGCGCTCGCGGGCGATCTGGTCGCGCTGGCTGAGTGTCCAGCGGAAGGCGCCGATGACGATGAGGTCGGCGCCGCTGCTCTTCTGCTCGGCGAGCACGGCGGCGTGGGCCGCGCCCTTGAGGAGCGAGGTGTTGAGCTTCACGCCCTCGTCCTTGGCCAGGCTGGCGACGTAGTCGAGCTGCTTGCGCCCCGAGTCGCTGAGTTCGAGCTGATACTCCTCCATCTCGGCGGCCACCATGATGCTGGCGCTGAGCAGGTGCTTGAGTGTGGCGGTGTCCACGATGGCGATGGCGGTGAGCTGCGCCTTGCTGCTCCTGGCGAGCTGGATGGCATACTTGGCGGCCTGGATGGCCGATTCGGTGCCGTCGATGAGCACCAGGATGTGTCGGAAGGGGGCGCGTGCCATGGCGGCATCCTCGATGGGTTAGCTGTCGGCTCTCAGATTTCGGCCATCGGCCTTCGCGTCGGTCTCGCGGCGCGAAGGCTCACTTCTGATGGGCCTTCTCCAGTCGCTTCTTGGTCATTTTCATCACGACGAGGCGCTCGCGTTCGCGTTCGTCGAGCACCTCCTCGATGTAGCGGATGGTGTCGGAGTAGTCGGGGATGAATATCTTGTCGAGGGCGTTGACGCGGCGTTGGGTGCGGCGCACCTCGCTGGCGAGGCGGAGGACGCAGTTCTCGATCTCGGCGAGGCGCGCGATGGGGTCGAGCGCCTGGGTGAAGCGTTTCATGACGTCGTCGGACAGGGCGCTGCCCGAGGCGACGCCGAAGACGGGCTGGGGCGGCTGGTGCTCGGCGCGGATGGCGGGTAGGGCGATGCCCATGACATGGCGCGAGGCGATCTCCACCTTGTGGTCGCGTCGGATGCCGAGGGCTTCGCGGGCGAGGGCCTCGGTGCCGGAGCGGAGGGCGTCCTCGCGGAGGTCGGCGAAGGCCTGGGCCATGGCGGCGTCCACGTCCTCCTGGGCGCGCTTGGTGGCCTCGAGTCGGCTCATGAGCTCGAGGACGAGTATCTGGCGCTTTTGCTCGAGCAGGTCGTAGCCCTCGCGCGCGAAGTCGAGGTCGTGCGACAGGGCGAGCAGCCTGCTCTTGGTGGGCGGCACGTTGAGCTTGGCCATGGGCTAGCTTTCCTGGTCGCCGGGTTCGTCGTCGGCTTCGTGGCGCTCGACCACCTCGGCCTCGGCCTCGTGGGCGTAGTGCTTGTCGAGGAGGTCGTCGTTGATGCGGTAGAGCTCGTTGCGGGGGAGGATGGAGAGCACTTCCCAGCCGAGGTCGAGGGTTTGCTCGATGGAACGGTTTTCGTATTCGCCCTGGTTGAGGTAGCGGCGCTCGAAGGCCTGGCCGAGCTCCATGTAGCGCTTGTCGAGTTCGGAGAGTTCCTCCTCGCCGATGACGGCGGCGAGTCCGCGCACCTGCTTCACGTGGCTGTAGGCGGCGAAGAGCTGGCTGGCGAGGGGTGCGTGGTCTTCGCGGGTGCGCCCGGCGCCGATGCCGTCTTTCATGAGGCGGCTGAGCGAGGGCAGGCCGGCGATGGGCGGGTAGATGCCGCGCTGGAAGAGGTCACGTTCGAGGACGATCTGCCCCTCGGTGATGTAGCCGGTGAGGTCGGGCACGGGGTGGCTGATGTCGTCGCTGGGCATGGTGAGGATAGGCACTTGGGTGATGGAGCCGTCGGAGCCCTGCACGCGGCCTGCGCGTTCGTAGAGGCTGGCGAGGTCGGAGTAGAGGTAGCCGGGATAGCCCTTTCGGGCGGGGATTTCGCCGCGGGCCGTGCCGATCTCGCGAAGCGACTCGCAGTAGTTGGTCATGTCGGTGATGATGGCGAGCACGTGGAGGCCGCAGTCGAAGGCCAGGTGCTCGGCCAGGGTGAGTGCGGCGCGGGGGGTGAGGAGGCGCTCGATGCTGGGGGCGTTGGCCAGGCTGAGGAAGAGCGCCACGTTTTGCAGCACGCCGCTCTCCTCGAAGCTGCGGGTGAAGAACTGCGCCACGTCGTGCTTCACGCCCATGGCGGCGAAGACAATGACGAAGTGCACGTCCTCGCCGAGCAGCCTGGCCTGGCGGGTGATCTGCGCGGCGATGCGGTCGTGGGGCATGCCCGAGCCGCTGAAGATGGGGAGCTTCTGGCCGCGGACCAGGGTGTTCATGCCGTCGATGGCGCTGATGCCGGTCTGGATGAAGTCGCGCGGGTAGGTGCGGGAGAAGGGATTGATGGGCTCGCCGTTGATGTCGCGCGGGTCGCCCACGAGGGGCGGCGGGCCGCCGTCGACGGGGCGGCCGAGGCCGTCGAACACGCGGCCGAGCATCTGGTCGCTCACGGGCAGGGTGAGGGGCCGGCCGAGGAAGCGCACGCGGGTGTTGCTGCCGGCGAGGCCGCTGGTGCCCTCGAGCACCTGGACGATGGCGCGGCGGTGGCTCACCTCGAGCACGGTGCCAACGCGGGGGTTGCCCTGGGCGTCTTTGATTTCCACCACTTCGCCATAGCCCACGTCGCGCACGGCGTCGACGTAGATGAGGGGGCCGTTGATTTCTTCGAGGCCCACGTATTCGAGGCCCCGGTCGGGGACGGCCATCAGGCGTAGCTCCTTTCGAGAGCGTCGAGCTGCGAGCGCATGCGTTCCTCGATGGCGGCGAGCTGCTCCGGCTTGTCGTTGGGCACCGTGGAGCGGGCGCGGACGAGGTCCTGGATGCACGACAGCTCGCGGATGCGCACCAGCGGGGCGCCCTTGTCGATGATGCGGCAGGCGCGCTCGTAGAACTCCACGAGCAGGCGCAGCAGGCCGGCCTGCTTGGCCGGGGTGGCGTACATGTCCACCTCGTCGAAGGCATTCTGCTGGAGGAAGCCGTTCTTGGTCATCTCGGCCACGAGCAGCACGAGGCGGTGGCTGTCGGGCAGCACGTCGGGGCCTACGAGCTTGACGATCTGCTGGAGCTGGTCCTCGCGTTGGAGCAGCTCCATGAGCTGCTGGCGCAGGCGGGGCCACTGGGGCTCCACCTGCTGCCACCACTCGGTCACGTCCTCCACGTATTCGCTGTAGCTGTGGAGCCAGTGGATGGCGGGGTAGTGGCGGGCGTTGGCCAGGGTGGTGTCGAGCGCCCAGAAGCAGCGGATGAAGCGGCGGGTGTGCTGCGTAACGGGCTCGGAGAAGTCGCCGCCGGGGGGGCTCACGGCGCCGATGATGCTGATCGAGCCCTCCTGCCCGTTGAGGGTCTGGACGGCTCCCGCCCGCTCGTAGAAGCTGGCGAGGCGGCTGGGCAGGTAGGCGGGGAAGCCTTCCTCGGCGGGCATTTCCTCGAGGCGGGCAGCCAGCTCGCGCAGGGCTTCGGCCCAGCGGCTCGTCGAGTCGGCCAGGACGCCCACATGGTAGCCCATGTCGCGGTAGTATTCGGCGATGGTGATGCCGGTGCAGATGCTCACCTCGCGGGCGGCCACGGGCATGTTCGAGGTGTTGGCGATCAGCACCGTGCGCTCC
This sequence comes from Candidatus Brocadiia bacterium, assembly GCA_016782825.1. Taxonomy (GTDB): domain Bacteria; phylum Planctomycetota; class PUPC01; order DSUN01; family DSUN01; genus BS750m-G60. The sequence continues at coordinate 4,278 of JADHXT010000115.1, forward strand.
ATGAGCGGGCGGCCGGTGCGGGGGTCGACGATCTCGGGAAACTCGGTGAGCACGTCGGTCATCTCGTTGCCGCGCTCGCCGCAGCCGATGTACACGATGATGTCGGCGTTGCACCACTTGGCCAGCGCGTGCTGGGTCATGGTCTTGCCGGTGCCGAAGCCGCCGGGGATGCAGGCCGCGCCGCCGCGCGCGATGGGAAAAAAGGTGTCGATGACCCGCTGGCCGGTGACGAGGGGCGACGTGGCGGCGTGGCGCGCGCCGTAGGGGCGCGCGTCGCGCACGGGCCACCGCTGGAACATCTGCACCTTGCGCTCGGCGCCCGCGGCGTCCTTTACCACGGCGACCACTTCGCGGATCGTGTAGTCGCCCTCGGCCACGAGGTGCATGAGCTGGCCGCTCGCGCCCGGCGGCGCCATCACGCGGTGCTCGATGCTGTGCGCCTCCTGCACGGTGCCGAGGATGGCGCCGGGCTCGACGGCGGCGCCCCTCTCGGCGGCGGGAGCGAAGTGCCACCGCTTGTCTTCGTCGAGGGGCGGCACCTTCTCGCCGCGCTTGATGGCCCAGCCGCTGACGGCCGCGATGGCGGGAAGCGGACGCTGGATGCCGTCGTAGATGTTGCCGATGAGGCCCGGCCCGAGCGACAGCGAGAGGGGCGCGCCCGTGCGCCGCACGGCCTGGCCGGGCTTGAGGCCGGTGGTGTCTTCATACACCTGGATGGTGGCCACGTCGCCTTCGACGCGGATCGCCTCGCCGATGAGCTGTGTCGGCCCCACCTCCACCACCTCGTACATCATCGCATCGGCCAAGCCACTGGCCTGAACGATGGGGCCGCTGATGCGAGTGATTGTGCCGTGCGGGTTCACTTGATTCTGCTATGCCTCTCTAGTTGAGTAGGTCGGCGAAAAGCCCGACGCTGAACCAGTGCATTATGAAGATGGCAGAGCCAAGAAGCGAGTTGAAGATCCCATCTCGCCTGACTGCACCATTCCCGAGAACCGCCGCGATGATGCCCGCTATGATGGCAGAGAGTGCTGTCAGAAAACAGGCTACGAACGGCATTGTCCACAGAATCTGCCAGAGAGTGTCCAGTAGGCGTGGCCCGCTGCCATACGGCAGACCGAGCAGGTCCGCTGCCAACTGACCCGCGAACGCCAAGACAGAACACCTCGCTGTCCAGACGGACACCGTTGCGCTCACGGCAGCGATTCTGTCGCGAGGTCGATCTCGGCTGTCGCCAGCGCACATTCAAAACTTCCTGCAAGATCCCTGTTGTACGCCCCCGTGGGCTTGGGGGCGGACGCCTGTGAGTGTCTGCGCCGATCCGGTCGGCCTGTGCTTCACCTGAGCTGGCTCCTTCGGGAGATTCTTCACTTCGTTCAGAATGACCCGGTACTGTGAGTTCATCGGTCACCTTCCAGCCCCGGGTCATTCTGAGTGGAGCCTGCGGCGGAGCGAAGAATCTCTCGGAGGAGTGCACTCGGACCCGAGCCGTGCGTGGTAGAACCAGCAGTGCTCCCTTCGAGGGATTCTTCGCTTCGCGGAGAACGACCAGATACTGTGAGTTCATCGATCCGTCACCCCCCGGGTCATTCTGAGTGAAGCCCTTGGCGGAGCGAAGAATCTTTCAGGGCAGTTCAGTGCGGTTCTGGTGGCAGGTCCCGTCACGTGAGCTAGCTCCTCCGAGAGATTCTTCGCTTCGCTCAGAATGACCGGGTACTGAGCGTTCGTGTCTCCTCAACGTGGCGGCGCGTTCGACCGGGACAGGTCACTTCGCCAAGCGCCTATGGCATCTCGTCGGTCAGCGACAGATCCCGCCACGTGGTGTTTACCGATTCTATCAGTGCGACCTTCTTCGCGCGAAGCCAGCCTTTCACCTGCTTCTCGCGCTCGATTGCCTCGATGGGCCGGCCAAAAGCCTCGCAGTAGACCAGCTTGTGGGCCTTGTACTTCCTGGTGAAGCCTTTGACCTCGCCATCCTTGTGCTCCTGGACGCGGCGCGCCAAGTTGTTCGTCATGCCCGTGTAGAGGACGCGGGAGATGCTGGCCATGATGTACATGTAGTACACTCGCTTCATCCGAGCCGCGCCTTCGGGAGATTCTTCGCTTCGCTCAGAATGACCCGGTACTGTGAGTTCATCAATCCCTCACCCCCCGGGTCATTCTGAGTGGAGCCTTTGGCGGAGCGAAGAATCTTTCAGGGGAGTTTGCTGTCGTTCTGCCGGCGACTCCCATTACGCCAGCGGTCTCCTTCGAGAGATTCTTCGCTTCGCTCAGAATGACCCGTTCTGGTGCGTTCTGCGGTGCTCTCACGGGGCGCTGTCCTCCTGGCCATCCGCTTGGCCATAGAGCATCGCGGCCACCTGGCGGCGCAGCTCGGGGCGCTGGCGGGCGAGGCGGGCGGCGAAAGAGTTGTCGTACACGAGGCGGCCGTCGGCGCTGCGGGCCACGAGGCCGCCCCGGATGGGCTCGGGCTGTTCGGCGATGCGGATGGCCACGGGACGCCCCACGCGGCGGGCCACGCCCGCGAGCCACTCGTCGGTGGCGATGGCGGCACATCCCTGGGCGAAGCCAAGCACCACCTCGGCCGAGTCCATCGCGCGGATGGCCTCGGCGGCGAGGGCGGCCATGGTGGCGGGATAGTTGTAGCCTTCGCGTTTGGCGAGCCGCGTGATGGCCTGGCGAAAGATGTCGTCGAGGACGGCTTGCTTGGCGTCGAGTTCCTCGCGGCGGACCTCCTGGCCCACGGTGGCGAGGATCGACCGTGTCTGGCGCTCGGCGCGCTCGCGGGCGGCGGCCAGCACGCCTTCGGCGACGGCTTCGGCCTTTTTCCCGGCTTGGGAGAGGATTTTCTTGGCGTCGCGCTCGGCGCGCGTGGCGGCGCGGGTGGCCTTCTTCTGCGCGTCGTTGATGATTTCGTCGCTCAGGGCTTTGCGGTTGCCGGTTTCCACGGTTCGGTCTCTCTTGTGTGCGGCGTGTGACGACGCCGCGGCGAACGCGGGGCCGCGGTCACACGCGGATGCCGACGGCCTCGCGGATGAGCTCCAGCAGGTCTTCGCGCTGGGCCGATGGCCCGTCGGCGCTGGGCACCTCGACGACGAGCGGCGTGGCCCCGCCGAAGCGCTGGGCGCTCACGATGGGGCGGATGAGGTCGGCGATGCGGTCGGCGACGATCAGGATGCCCACGTCGGGCAGGCGCGTGACGCGGCGGAAGGCCTCGGTGGCCTCGTCGGCCGTGGCCACCACGTCGCCGGCAATGCCGGCGTAGCGGAAGCCGAGCACCGTGTCTTCGTCGCCGATCACGTGATACCGCATGGCAGAAGCCCCAATCAGGAGTGACGAGTGACCAGTGTCGAGTGACGAGCAGAAGGGCAAGAAGATTCGCTTCTGCTCGTTACTTGTCCCTCGTCACCTGTCACTCCTCTACCCGATCATTCTGAGCAGCAGGATGGCGATGATGAGCCCATAGATGGCGATGCCTTCGGCCAGGCCGACGAAGAGGAGCGAGCGGCCGAGAATCTCGGGGCGCTCGGCGGCGGCGCCGAGGGCGGCCGCGCCCACCTTGCCGACGGCGTAGGCCGCGCTCACGCACGCGAGCGACGTGGTGAAGGCCACGCTGGCGGCCAGGCCGATGACCTCGCCGGCCGTGCGCTGCGGCGCCTGCACGGTCGCGGTGCCGGGTTCGCCCGCCGGGGCCTTGCTCTCGCCGGCCACAGCGGCGCTGAGCCCGAGGCCGAGGGCAAATGCCACCGCCAACACGATGGCGGCGGTGAGGGTGATCGTCCAACGCAGTTTGGCTTCCATGATTCCTCCTGGGCCAAATCAGGTGAGCGTGAAGGGGTCGTAGGCCTTGCCTTCGCCCTTGAAAAACTTGCCGAAGAACTCGTAGTATTCCAGTCGCACGACCTGGATGCCGACCACCAGGCCCTCGAGGCCGATGACGAGCGCGTTGCCGCCCACCACGACGAGGAAGCTCCACAGGGCGCCCACCGGCAGCTCGCGCACCACCTTCTCCGTGGAGTAGATGGCCACGCACACGGCGGCGTGGGCCAGCGCGAAGGCGCCCACGCGCACGAAGCTCACCGTGTTGGCGATGTAGGCGCTCACGGTCTCGAGCACGTCCACGAAGCCCTCGATGAGGCCGCTCATCACGCTGGGCTTGTGGGCGCCGCCTTTGCGCGACAGCAGGTAGTGCAGCGGCTCGCGGAAGAACAGCAGCGTCAGGGGCGCCAGCACCAGCACCACGACCTCCAGCGTGGTCACCGAGCCGCCGAGCACGGCGCTCTTGATGCCGAGGCCCAGCACGCCCCAGTAGAAGATGAAGCCCACGATGCCGAACTTGTCGACGGTCATGGCAAAGTAGTCGCGCTGCTTCACGCGGTTGATGATGTTGAGCACCACACCGAGGCTGATGATCGCCACGCCGAGCACGATGGCGGCGACGAGCAGGCGGTTGATGTTGCCGCCGGCCATGGGCTCGAACCAGCCGCCCACGGGGGGATGCAGAAGGCCCTCCACGCCGAAGATGCTGCCGTAGACCCAGCCAAACACGATGGACGCGCCGCCGGCCATGACGAGGAGCTGGCCAAAGAGGCGGGTCTTCTCGGCCTGGGCCAGGCGGCCCAGCAGCAGGCCGATGACGACGAGCACGGCGCCGTGGCCGACGTCGCCGAACATGACGCCGAACATGGCGAGGAAGCTGATGGCCACGAGCGGCGTGGGCTCGATCTCGCGGTAGCCGGGGTAGCCGTAGCCTTGCACGAGCATCTCGAAGGGGCGCAGCAGCCGCGGGTTTTGCATGAGAGTCGGAGCG
>JADHXT010000116.1 GCA_016782825.1 Candidatus Brocadiia bacterium
GGCCTTTGCAAGACCCCGTTCCCACTTTCAGCGCCCCTTTTGCCTCATGCGCCGAGTCGTCCGGTTTGACTCCCCCGCGCAGGCCGGGCTAGAATAGAGAGGGAGGCTGTCATGAGCTGGATGCTGCGCATGATTCTCTCTGGCCGCACGTGGGCCGTCGTTCTCGGCGTGTGTGGCTCGCTGGCCGCCGCGGGCACGCCGCCCCTGGCCACACCGAAGCCGGCCACGGCCGCCAACGTGGCCACGCTGGTCGCACGCCTGGGCGCGCCCGGCTGGCAGGAGCGTCACGACGCCACCCAGGCGCTCATCGCCCTGGGCAATCCCGCCCGCGAGCCGCTTCGCGCCGCCACCAGGCACGCCGATGCCGAGGTGCGCTGGCGCGCCAGGTATGCCCTTGCCCAACTGCAGGACTCCCTGGCTCTGCCGCCGCCCAATCTGGCGCGCGCCCTCTACCGCAGCGCCGCGCTGGCCCGCACCCGCCCCGACAACCGGGCCACGGCCATCCGCCTGTACAAGGAGGTGGCCGAGCGGTTCCCCAAGACCCAGTGGGCCGCCGCCGCGCGCGAGCGCCTCGCCGCCCTCGCGCGGCCGCAGAACCTCGGCAAGGCCCCGCCCCCGTCCAAGGAGCGCGTGGCACGCCTCATCGTACAGCTCGCGTCGCCCGACTGGGCGGTGCGCCAGCAGGCATCGCACGAGCTCGCCCTGCTCGGCGATGCCGCACGTGCAAGAGGCGCCCTCGAGGCAGCGGCCCAGAGCCCGGACGGTGAGCTGGCCTGGCGCGCGCAGCGCCTGCTGGCCCGCATCACGCCCCCTGCAAAGCCACGCGCCACGACACCGCAGGGGCGCAAGCCCACCGTGCGGTTTGACCGCGCCGACCTGGCCCGAGCGGCCAAGACGGGCGGCTTCGCCGACCTGGACCGCTTGGTGGACACCCTGGGCAGTCCCGACCGCGACCGCGTGTCGGCGGCCCGCGAGCTGCTGCTCAACATCGGCGACGAGGCCGTGGAGCCGCTGGTCCGCGGACTCGAGCGGTGCGACGAGGTGACGTGTGTGGAAGTGGCCGGCCTCCTCCAGGAACTCACCGGCGAGAGCCTCGGCACCCTGCCCGAGCGCTGGCTGGCCTGGTGGCAAACGCAACGCCGCCGCTGAAAGGACCCGCTCCGTGCGCACGCCCTGGCTCCTCATTGCACTGGCCGCCGCTCTGGCCCCCGCCGCGCACGGCGCGGAACAGGGGCCGCCCCCCACACCCAAGCCACGGCTGATGCAGCCCCGGGCCGCCCACGCTCCCGTGTCGCTCGTTGTGCGGCTCGGCGATCCGTCGGCCACCGTCCGCGACCAGGCGCTCGAGGCCCTCGTGGCCCTCGGCGACGAAGCTGTCCCCGTCCTGACCCGCGCGCTCGAACACACGGACCCCGAGGTGGCGTGGCGCGCCCGCGCCGCGCTGCACCGCATCCGCTGGCGCATCGGGCCGAAGCTGGCCGCGCGCATCGCCGACCTGATGGACGGCTTCGGGGCGCAACCACGCGGGCGCCGCGAGCTGGTCTGCCGCGACCTGGCCATGGTGGGCCTCAGCGACGCCGTGCCCACGCTCCAGCAGATTCTCAAGGCCGACCCCAGCAAGGCCGTGCGCCATGCCGCCGCTCGCGCCCTCGTGGTGCTCGGCGACGAAGGGCTGGCCGCACTGCTCGCCGCCGGCGTGAAGACCGACGGGCTGAACGTCTACACCGTGTCCGTCCGCATCCACCTCGGCAACTCCCACCTCGAGCGCGGCCACCTGGAGAAGGCCCTCGAGCAATACCGCCTGGGCCTCGAGGCCGACCCCAAGAACTCCATCGCCCACTACAACATCGCCTGCACCTACGCGCGGATGAACAAGGCCACCCTGGCCCTCGACGCCCTGGAGCGCGCCGTGGCCCACGGCTACCGCGACGCCGAATGGATGGCCAAGGACTCCGACCTGGAGAGCCTGCACGACGAGCCGCGCTTCAAGGCCCTCCACCAGAAGCTCCGGGACAAGAACCGGGCCGGCGAGTAGACCGGGAGATTCCCCACGTTGCCCTGCGTGCCCACAGCGCTGCTTGCCTGCGCCCTGCTCCTCGCGGCGCCGACGAAGGACGCCACCCTCGGCCGGCTGGTGGAACAGCTCGGTGCCGACAACTGGCACACCCGCGAAGCCGCCGCCGAGGCGCTCCTCCAGCACGGCACCGAAGCAGCCGACGCCCTCACCCGCGCCCTCGACCACCGCGACGCCGAGGTGCGGCACCGCGCGCGCAACCTGCTCGCACAGCTCCGCCGGCATCCGCCGCCTGGCCTGCCCGCCGCGCTCGCCGCCGCGCTGCGCGACTATGCGGACATGCCCGAAGACCGGCGCGCGGCCATCCTCGGCCAAGTGGCCCACTCGGCCAAGTCGCGCGCCGTGCCCCTCCTGCGCGAAGCCCTGCGCAACGATCGCAGCCTCACCGTGCGCAAGGCCGCCCTCGAACATCTCGCCCGCTACGACCTGGCGGCCGCCGAGGCTGGCCTCAGGACCCTCACCTCCGTGCCACGTTTCAAGGAATGGGCCACCGCCGCGCTCGGCGACCTCCTGGTGCGGGCCGACCGCGTGGACGACGCCATCGAGGCCTACGAGATCGCCCGACGCACCGACTGGACCAACACCCACGTGCTTGCCGCGCTGGCCTCGCTGTACGAACGCCGCGCGCTCTGGCGCCAGTGCATCCCCGTCTACCGCGCCCTGGCCACCGCGCGGCCCCAGGAGATCCAATACTGGATACGCCTGGGCTGGTGCCACTACCAGCTCCACGAGCGGCCCCAGGCCGAACGGGTGTGGAACGACGCCCTCGAGCGACGAGGACACACCCAGGGAGCCTACCGCGAGGTGGCCAATGCCTTTCTGAAGACGGGAGCCAGGGACAAGGTGCTCGACGTGCTCCGCCGCGGCTGCGACCGGCACAAGGAGAGCTACGAGCTCCGCCGCCACTTGGCCAGCGCCCTCCTGGCGGCCGGCCGCACCGACGATGCCATCGCCACCTATCGCGAGGCCGAGCGCCTGGCGCCCACCCAGCATCAGCAGCAGGCCATCAGCCGCGAGCTGGGCCGCGTGCTCCAGCGCGCGGGGCGCCTGGACGAGCACGTGGCCCACGAGGAGGCCGAGCTGAAGCGGTTGGACGGGCAGATCGCGCCGATCCTGGAGGCCCTCGTCCGCCGCTACGCCCGCGCGGGCCAGATGGCCAAGGCGCGCGCCACCCTCGCCCGCCTGCGCGCGCTCTACCCGCAGAGCGACGCGGCGCGCCGGGCAGCCGAGGCGCTACAGGGCGCCGGCGCCACGCCGTAGCCGGCACCGCGATGCCACAGGGTCAGTCGTCGTTGAAGAGCCGGCCGAGCTTCTCCCGCGCCGTCTCGCTCCGCCCCCGTTCCTCGCTCCGTTCCTTCCCCGTCCGCTCCACGAAGACGAACTCCTCGCAGAACGACGGCCTGTCCTTGTCGCGCACCCGTTCGGTGGTGGAGCTGCGACACTGGCCGGCGGCGTGGGGGTCGTGGAGCCGGCAGTTGAGGCAGCAGCGCAGGTGGGCGTCGCACGCCGGGCAGCGCTCGCCGAAGCCCGGCTTGCGGCGGCGGTCCCACTCGGCGCCGCAATGGTGGCAGCATTGCATGGCACGGGTTCCGTGCGAGGGAGGCTCAGTCCGATTCCACGTCCACCACGCGCAGAGCTTCCTGCACGGTGGTGATGCCCTGGAGCACCTTGGCCACCGCGTCCTCGAGCATGGTCACCATGCCCTGCTCGCGCGCCACCCGGCCGATCTCATTGCCGGGCGCGCGGTCGAGGATCAGGCGGCGGAGCTGCTCGGTGACGACGAGGAGCTCGAACACGCCGGCTCGGCCGCGGTAGCCACGCCCGCCGCACGCCGAACAGCCCACGGGACGGTAGGCGGTCACCCTTCCGGAGATGTCGCCCACGGACACGTTGAGGCTCTCGAGCTGATCGGGGGCAAGCTCGTAGGCTTCCTTGCACTTGGGGCAGAGCACCCGCACGAGACGCTGGGCGAGCACGCCGATGAGCGACGACGAGACGAGGAAGGGCTCGATGCCCATGTCGAGCAGTCGCGGGGGCGAGCCGGCGGCGTTGTTGGTGTGCAGCGTGCTCAACACCAGGTGGCCGGTGAGGGAGGCCTCGGTGGCCAGGAGCGCGGTCTCCCGGTCGCGCACCTCGCCCACCATCACGATATCGGGGTCCTGGCGCAGCACGGAACGCAGCGCGGAGGCGAAGCTGAGGGGGGCCTTGGCATCGGACCGCACTTCCACCTGGGTGAGCCCGGCCAGGCGCTTCTCCACGGGGTCTTCGATGGTGATCACGTTTTTCTCGGGCACGCTCAAGCGGTTGAGCACGGAGTAGAGGGTGGTGGTTTTTCCGGAGCCGGTGGGCCCGGTGACGAGGAGCATGCCGTAGGGGCGCGCGACGACCTCCTCGAAGCGGCGGAGCTGCTCCTCGGCGAAGCCGAGCTTGTGGAGCCCGATCTGCGTGGTGCTCTGTTCGGCGATGCGCATCACCACCTTCTCGCCGTGGATGCCGGGCAGGCACGACACGCGCAGATCGTAGGCCTGCCCGGCGTAGCTGACCGACACGCGGCCATCCTGGGGCCGGCGTTTCTCGGCGATGTCCATCGCGGCCATGACCTTGAGGCGGGCGATGATGGCTCGTCCGTAGAGCCAACTGTGGCGGTGCTTCTCGGCGTCGCGGAGGATGCCGTCCTCGCGGAAGCGCACGCGGAGGCAGTCTTCCTCGGGCTGGATATGGATGTCGCTGGCGCCGGCGTTGATGGCTTCGATGATGATGATGTACACGAGCTTGACGATGACGGGGGTGGCTTCGTCGTATTGGATCTCGTCGCGCCCGCCCTGATCGCTGGTCTTGCTGGCCACGGTGCTCTGGATGTCGTGCTCGGCCTGCTCCATGGCCATGCCGAGGTCCTCGCCGGCCTGCTGGCTCACGGCCAGGCCGAGGAAGCGATCGAGGGCGTCCATGATCTCTTCGCCGACCGCGAAGACGTCCTCGACCTCGTAGCCCGTGTAGGCCGAGATGTCGTCCTTGGCGCGGACGTTCAGCGGGTCGCTGATGGCGATGGTGAGCTTGCGGCCTTCGAGCGAGAGGGGGATCACCTTGTGCTGCTTGAGCAGATAGGCCTCCACGGCGTTGATGGCATTGGGGTCGTACTGGAAGTCGCGCAGGTCCACGAAGGGGCGGCCGAACTGCTTGGCGAGGCTGCGCTGGCGTTCCTCGGGGGTGATCACGCCGGTGTTCACCAGCACTTCGGCCGTGCGGCGGCCGGTCGCGTGGGCCAGCTTCACCGCGTTTTCCACCTGCTCCACCGTGGCCGAAGACATCTCGCGAACGATCTCGCCGACGGGGCGGTGGTCCTGTCGCGGGAGGGAACGCATGGCCATATGACGTGCTCCTGGGTAGATCACGATGGACCGTGTGGGTGTGGCTCGGGCGCCACGAGAAGTATAGGCCAAGGCGTTCATCAAGTCAAGCCGACGGCGCAGACGGCGACACGGCGGCCGCATGCTGCAAGTGCATTCCCCGCCGCAGGTTACGGAGCGCGCCGTCAGGGCTGGAGGCGCAGGAGAAAGGCGAGGATGTCCTCGAGGCGGAAGTGGCCGTCCAGGCACCCGAGGGTGAGCGCCCATTTGCCGCTGCCGAGACGGCGCCAGGCCAGGCGGCGTGCCGACGCCACGCCGGCGATGGCCGGTGGCAGGTCGGAGCTGCCGCTGGCGCGCGGGCGGAGGGTGACCACATACAGATTCTCGGTGGTGCCGCCGTGCGTCACCTGCTCCCATCGTGCGTCGGCCACCTCGAGCTGGCTGGGATCCTCGGGGCGGAAGACCAGAAAGAGGTACCAGGCCACGAAGTCGAGGGTGCGTTGGGCGCCGAACTGGGTGCCGCCGAGCTCGGTGCGCAGGGCGCCGTCCTGGAACACGAGCGCGCCGAGCAGGCCGGCGACGTACTCACGATGGGGCACGCCGTACTTGCGGCACAGCTTGTCGGCTTCCTCGGTGTCGTCCATGCAAGCGGCCTGGAACAGCCGCAGACCGGGGGCGCCGCTTCCCCGCACCACGTCGCGGAGCAGGTGGCCCGTCTTGGCGTAGCGCTCGGCGTCGGGCTGGTAGTACCGGCTCACCATGGCGCGGTAGTCGTCGCGGGTGCCGCTGGCCACGCGGCGGAGAACGTCCTCGGTGAGTGCCACCACCTCCTTGCGGTCGGGGTCATCGGCTTCGCCGGGCCGGTGCAACACGGCATAGGCCACGAGGACGCCGAAAGCCACCATCACCAGCACGATGGGCACGATGTGTGCCGGCGGGCGTCGGACGCCCAGATCGTAGAGGTCGCAGCCACACTCGAGGCAGAAGCGGCCGCTCTTCGGCAGTTGCGCGTGGCACTGGGGGCAGATCATGGTCTTGCTCACGGTGCGCTCCGAGGTTGCGGATTGGTGGCGGGGACCGGCTGGGCCAGGACTCTGGCGACGGTCTCGATCCGTTCGGCCAGGGCGAGTTGGAGCACCATCCCTTCGGGCCGCACCCGCCAGTGGACGCGGCGGGGGTCTTCGCCGGGCCGCACGCCGCCGGCGGTGCCCTCGCACTCGAGGCCCACCACCAAGTGGTCGCCTGTGCGCGTGGCCATCGGAGCCACTCGCGCGCCGGCCAGGCGCAGGCCGCCGTACAGGCCTGTCAGGTGCCAGATGACGACGTTTCGCGCGCGGCGTTGGGCCGGCACGTGGGCGCCCGACGCCTGGGGATGGCGGGCCAGGTGGGTGAGCAGTTCGGTGGTGTAGACGGGATGCGGGTCGCCCGCCGCACGAAGCCGTGCGATCGTCTTGAGCGCGCCCTGGCGGATCGCCGTGCGGCTCCAGTAGCGGAAGCCGGCGGCACCAGCGCCCACCACGATGTGGTCGAGCGCGCGCCGCACCCGCGGCAGGTCTTCATCGTCGGGCTCGCAGTAGTTGTCGAGGATGCGCTCGTAGTCCTTGGCCGCCAGAAGCGACAGCAGCTCTTTCGTCTCGGCGAGCGCCCGGGCCGGCACGGGAACGGACCGCGGCGCCGCGACGGGGCCCGCAGGCAGCTTGGCCGGCGAAGCCACGGGCGTGGGCGCAGCAGCAGGCGCGGGCCGGACCGCGCGCGTCGGCTCTGGCTCCGGGCCCTCGCCGCTGCCGAAGGGCCACAGGAACACCACGACCATCGCCCCACCCGCCACGAGGAGGGCCAGAAGCACGAGGCCCCGCTTCGGCGAGCGCGGGTGTGCATCGCCAGGCGCCCGTGCGCTTTCGCCGTCGGCCGCCGCTTCGCCGGCCGCGCCCAGCAACTCGTCCTCGCGACAGGCGGCGCACTTGCCCTCGAAGCGCTCTCGCCCCGCGAGCGGACGGCCGCATTCAACGCAAGTGGGTTCCCCGTCGGCCACGGCGGCGCTCCTGAACAGATGGGACGTTGAGCCACTCCTCCGCCTATCATACGGGCGATGGCACGGGACGTCAATAGCCCGACCGTGCCCGCCGGCCCCACTTTCCTGGGCGGGTGCATTCGGGCATTGCATAGGGCCGTTCGCGCGCGACAATCAATCAGGGCACAAGGCGGCACAACGAGAGGGCGTGAGCGCGCGGCGTGCGTCTGTCGCGCCTCACCTGTTCCGGCAGGAGGGTCCTATGGTGCCTCAGCGTCATTCCTGTCTGATCCTGTTCCTGTCGTTCGTCCTGTCCGCCGGTTCGGCTCAGGCCGTACTGCTGGACGACTTCAACCGACCCAACAGCCCAGTGCTGGGCGCCGACTGGATCCAGGTTCCCGGCGACGGCTTCCGCATCGAGTACGGCAAGGCGCGAGGCCTGCTCCAGTCGCTCGCCGGGGGAGCGCTGGCGGGCCTGGCAAGGCGCCGCAGGAGACGGCGCGTCACTTGCGGTAGATGAAGGTGGCGCCCACGGTCTGCTCTTCCCCCTTCGCATCCCCGCCCTTCCTGGGCCGCACCACCGTGGTGTCCTTCCGCGAGGCCCTCAGCACCGCGGAGCCCCCGCCACTGGTGCGCACCGTGGCCACCGTGATCGCGTCGCCCTCGCGCAGCTTCACCTTGCCATGGATGGGGATGCCATTGACCCGCGTGCCGTTCGACGACCCCAGGTCTTCCACATAGTGGCCCAGCAGCTTGCGGGAGATTCGGGCGTGCTCGCGCGATACGATGGCCTTGGGGATGCACACGTCGCAGTGGTTCGAGCGACCCAGCAGGACGACGGGCTTGAGCAACTCCCGCGCCTCCTGGGTATCCGCGTTTACCAGTCGGGCCATGGGGCATCTCTCTCTCGGCGACGACAAGAGCCCATACTGCCAATGACACTCACGATCTCCCCGGCCCGACCTGCCTATCTTAGAACCAGCACCCCGACCTGTCAACCTCCCTAGAACTCCAGCCGCTCGAGCGAGCGCTGTCCCAGCCACATCGGCACCAGCCCCGCCAACAGCCCCACCACGGCCGACGCCACCAGCGCCGTCCAATACTCCGTGCCCGCCTCGCCCATTCCCACAAACCCCTCGGGCCCTCGCCACGACACCCGCATCACCTGCCGCACCTGCCGGATGCCATAGGGCAATGCCGTGAGCACCACGACCGCCCCCACAAACGCCACCGACAGCAGCAGATTGAGGGTGCCGCCGAAGCCCGACACGATCTTCGACGGATTCTCCTCACGCCAGTTGGGATACACGGCGCCCAGCCCCACCGCCAGCCCCGACACGCCGAAGCACACGCACACCGCCGCCAGGCAGTGGTGCCACACCGTGCTGCCCGGCAGCGTGAGCAGCGAGCCCGACAGCACGATGAGCGGAAGCGTCACGAC
>JADHXT010000117.1 GCA_016782825.1 Candidatus Brocadiia bacterium
GGAGGACTTCGATGTGGTGCGCGCCGCGCGGGGAAGCCGCCGCGCGGTGGTCAAGGAGTTTGACGGCGTCGTGGCGCGCCGTGCCATCACGCTGGAGTTCACCCCGAAGGCGGCCGAGGTGACCGAGCGCACCGCGCCCATTCTCAGCGCCATCGAGATCCTGCCGAGCGGGGAATGAGGGGCGGGGCGTCAGCCATCCGCGTTCTGTACGGGCACGGACTCGAGGAGTTCGAGCATCACCTTGAGTGGCTCGAGGGCGTCGAGGTAGGCATAGCGCCCGCCGGTGAAGTCGCCTCGCTGCACGGTGGTGAGCCCCTTGGCCTCTAGGCCGGCCACCACGTCGTCCATGCCTTCGACGCGGAAGGCGATGTGGTGCACGCCTTCGCCGTGGGCTTCCAGGTGCTCGGCCCAGGTGCTAGGGCCGCCGACGGGCTCGATGAGCTCGAGCGAGAGCGGGCCGAAGTGGAAGAAGGCCAGCTTGGCGCGGGCGTCGGTGGGCTGGCCGCGGTAGCGGGCATGGGTCTTGTCCGCCGTGTCGGTGAGGCGGGCGGTGGGGACGGGCAGGCCGAAGAGGTCGGCGTAGGCCGAGGCGGTCTTCTCGATGTCGCGCACGACCACGGCGATCTGGCAGATGGTGGTCGTCCCGATGCCTTCATTACTCATAACCGAGTGCTCCAAGGGTGGGAGGGTCAGCCGACATGGTAGGCGGCGAGCTTGCGGATGATGGGTGGGGCGATGCGCAGGCGGACCTTCGCGGCCTCGACGGCCTCGAATCGCTCGATGCGCTTGTGGCCAATGCACGTGCCGGTGGCGAGGGCCCCCGCGTTGAGGGCGTCGCGGCGGGTGGGGCGTCGTTCGGCGTCAGGCATCGTGGAAAATCTCCCTGGCTCTGGCCAGAATCCAGCGGTAGCGTTCGAGGGTCACGTCGGGCGGCACGGAGTGGTCGGAGTGGAGGATGTAGCCGCCGTGGCGGGCGAGGGGCACCTTGCGGCGCAGCTCGGCGTCGACCGCGTCCTGCGGGCCGCTCATCTTCGTGGCGTCGATGTTGCCGTAGAAGGCGAGGCGGCGCCCGTAGCGCTGGCGCAGCTCTACGGCGTCCATGCCGGCCTTGGCCTCCAGCGGGTTGAGCACCTGCACGCCGCAGTCCAGGAGGTCGTCGATCAGCGGCTGGATGGCGCCATCGGAGTGCATCCAGAAGTCGAGCCCATGCTGGCGGAGGAACGCGCCGAGACCCGCGAAGCTTGGCTGAAGCGTCTGGCGCCACGACGCGGGCGAGATGAGCGGGCCGTTCTTGGCGCCGAGGTCTTCGATGGCCAGGATGCCGTCGGGGCGCATGCCCAGGTCAAGGCATCGCTGGAGGATGGCGAGCACAAGGGCGAGGTAGGTATTGGCCATGTCGCGTACCCACTCGGGGTGGAGGGCCACGTCGTAGAGCAGCGGCTCCATGCCGCGATGGCGCCACGTGGCCTCCCACGGGCCGTAGAAGACGAACAGCAGGTAGCGGCCGGTGTCGCGGAGCCGCTGGTACTTGGCGACGGCTTCGTCCCAGGTGGGATACGGGGCGAAGTGGCCGAAGTAGCTGGCGTCGTCGATGCGTGCCGGCTCGGTGGGGTCGTCGCGGAGGGCGAAGCGGGGCTTGATGCGTTCCCACGCCTGCGGGTCGGTGGTCTTGTGCTCGAGGAAGTGGAGCGTGGCGGAGATGCCCTCGGGCTTCTCGACGGTGTAGCCGAAGCGGTCGTCGTAGCGCACGAGGGCGTCGTGGCGCGCCAGCACGCGCTGCTCGAAGCGGGGTGAGGCGTCGAGGTACATGTGCGCCAGGTCGAAGGCGAAGGTGTCGGCCAGGCTCACGTCGGGCGGCAGGCCCTGGGTGCGCCAGGCGGCGAGGGTCTGCTCCCAGGGCGATTCGTTGCAGGGCAATTCGTCGGGCGGCTCGAACCGCACGGCGGCCTGCACGCGCTCGCGATGGGTCATGGGAGGGCGTCCTGTTGGCGACGGGCCAGCACGGGCGTCACTCGCCCGTCACGCGGATGGGACCGAAGGCCGTGCGGGTTTGCATGGCGTGGTAGCCGTAGTAGCGGATGGCCTGGATGGCCTTGGGCAGCGGGCGGCTGACGGAAACGCCGCCGGCGTCGAGCACGACGGTGCGCTTCTGTATGTCCACGGTGACCTTCACGTCGACGGTGGCCTGTCGGTCGAACTGCGCGGGCTTGTCGAGCTTCGGTGCCCCGGAATCGCTCAGGCCCTCGAAGAGGCTCAGCCGCAGGCCGCCGATGTAGACGCCGGCCACGAGCAGATCGGCGTCCTTGCCGCTGTCGCCGAGAGCGAGGAAGCCGTTTTGCCAGCCGTCCTCGCGCTTGAGGTGGGTCTTCATCTTCATCTCGAAGACGGCGCGTTTCGTGAAGGGCTTGGCGGCTTTGACGAGCGCGGTGCCTTCGGCGGCGGTCTTCAGGTCGTAGCCGAAGTCGCTCTTGACGATCTCGGCGCCGCGGAGGATGGGGAAGTCGGCGTGCTTGCGGTTCTTGCGGTCGGGGCCTTTGCGGGGGCGCCGTCCGCCGCGCTGGCGGTTCTTGGCCGGGTCGTAGTCGGGATTGGGCGCGGGCATCTGGGCGCCGACGGCCTTGCGCCAGGCGTGGAGCTTGGCGCGCAGCTCGGTGGCCTTGGCGGGCATCTTGGCGGCGAGGTCGGTGGCCTCGGCCTGGTCGTCGCGCAGGTTGTAGAGTTCCACGTGCATGTCTTCGTAGAACTCGATGAGCTTCCAGTCGCGGGCGCGGATGGCTCCGTAGGGCGTGGCGCCGCCGGGGTGGTAGTGGGGGTAGTGCCAGTAGATGGCGTCGCGGTCGAGGGCTTTCGCCTCGCCGTTGAGGAGCGGCACGAGGCTGCGGCCGTCCACGCCCTGGTTGTGCTTGGCATCGCCCTTGGCGCCGGCCATGTCGAGGATGGTGGGATAGAAGTCTACGCTGATGGCGGGCTCTTCGCACACGGTGCCGGGCTTGGCGACGCCGGGCCAGACGATGATGTAGGGCTCGCGCACGCCGCCTTCGTAGCTGGAGCCCTTGCCGGCTCGGAGGCCGATGTTGTAGGTGGGGCCGATGAGGCCGCCGTTGTCGCCGGTGAAAAGGACGATGGTGTTGTCGCTGAGCTTGAGCTGCTCGAGCTTGCGGAGCACGCGGCCGACGCACTCGTCCATGCTGTGCACCATGCCGCCGTAGACGGGGTTTTTCTGGGGATACTTCGGGTTGGCGGCGGCCTTCTGCTTGTACTTCTCGATGAGGTCCTTCTTGGCCTGGAGTGGAGTGTGGACGGCGTACATGGAGATGTAGAGGAAGAAGGGCTTGTCGGCGTGGGCATCGAGGAAGCGTTCGGCGTCGTCGGCGTGGCGGTCGGTGAGGTATTCGCCCTTGGGGCCTTCCTTCATGGTGGGGATGCGGTAGGGGGCGAAGTAGCTGGGCGGCGCGCCGCGGGAGTAGCCGCCGATGTTCACGTCGAAGCCCTGGCTGTCGGGCCAGTAGCCCTGGGGGCCGAGGTGCCACTTGCCGATGAAGCCGGTGGCGTAGCCGAGCGGCTTGAGCGCCTCGGCCAGGCTCACCTCCTCGTGCTCCATCTTCATATTCCAGTCGGGTACCTTGAGCTTGGCGAAGGGGCGCTTGTGGCCACTGATCCAGTCGGTGAGGTGTACTCGGGCGGGATACTTGCCGGTCATGATGCTCACGCGGGTGGGCGAGCATACGGTGCAGGCGGCGTAGCCGTTGGTGAAGCGCACGCCCATGCGGGCCAGGCGGTCGACGTTGGGCGTCTCGAAGAAGCGGCTGCCGTAGCAGCCCACGTCGGTCCAGCCCAGGTCGTCGATGAGAAAGAACACCACGTTGGGCTTCTTGGGCTTCGCCTCGGCGGCGCGGAGCCGACGGCCGGGGAGGGCGGCGGCGAGCGCCGTGCTTGCGACGGAGGCCAGGAAGCCGCGACGGCTGGATGTGTCGGACACGAGCGTGCTCCTTTGGGCTCGATTGTGGGGATGCGCATCTGTATGGCGAGGATAGCGAGGGGCATCGGCGGCGTCAAGTGGGCTGGCGCGGGCCTGCATGGACAACGGGCGGCCCCGTGGAGGAAGCCGCCCGTTGCGTGCGGTCTGCGATGGGTGCGGTGGGCTACTCGTCGCGGAGGGTGAAGATCGAGATGCTGTAGGGCTTGTCGAACTCGTTGCCGGCCAGCTTGAGATCGATGTTGGACACGTAGAGCTTGTTGCCGCGCACGCAGGGCTCGGAGGGGCGGTCGAGCAGGCCGCCTTCGCCGGTGCCGACGGGGTTTTTGGCCACGGTGGTCACCTTGCCGGTCTTGGGGCACACCTTGTGGACGGCGTTGCCGAGGAAGTCGGCGATGTAGATCTCACCGGTCTTCGGGTCGATGCACATGCCGTCGCAGCTCTTCATGCCCTGGCCCTTGGCCACCACCTTGTGGCCCACCACTTTGCCCTGCTTGTCGAGCGCGAAG
This sequence comes from Candidatus Brocadiia bacterium, assembly GCA_016782825.1. GTDB lineage: Bacteria > Planctomycetota > PUPC01 > DSUN01 > DSUN01 > BS750m-G60. The sequence continues at coordinate 4,486 of JADHXT010000117.1, forward strand.
CGGTGGAGCTTGGCGTCGCCAAAGTTGCACACGTACATGTTGCCATCGGCGTCGAAGGCCATGCCGTTGGCGCCCACCCAGTCGGGGTTCTGTGTGAGGATGCGCACCACCACGTGGCTGTCGCGGCCTTCGGGCAGAAGCGCGATGGGCTTCTTGGGGTTGAGCTCGGCGAGCTTGAAGCGATAGACGCCGCTGCGCATGGGGCGCGAGGTGAGGTCGAACTTGCTTTCCACCACGTAGATCGAGTCGCCGTGGGCGGCAACGGCGTTGGCCATGAACAGGCCGGTGACGAGCACCTCGACGCCCTGGGCCTTCCCGTCCTTCATCACCACGCGGAGGAGGCGCGACTTGAATTCCTCGGTGCCGAAGCTCTGGTTGTCGGCCACGTACAGGTTGCCGTCCGCGCCGACGGCCACGCCGAGCGGGCCGCTGGGCTTCTTGGTGTCGGGATGAACGGGGAGCGTGACGATCTCGGAGACCTGGTCGTCCTTGTCGATCCGGAGGATCTTGGAGGGATGCTTGTCGTTGTTGGTGTTCGGGCACGACAGGATGATGCTGCCATCCTTGTCCACGGTCATGCCATCGGGCGTGTTGTATTTCTCGGGCAGGTCGATCATGCCCGAGGGCGGCGTGAGCTTGGCGCAGCCGCCAGCCACCACCACGAGGGCCAGCGCCAGCACAGCCATCCAGTGTCCCTTGCCATACGTCATGCCACACTCCTCCAATCGAGCCGCAGAATGTGCGGCGGCGATAGTCGCCGCCAGAAAGACGCCGTCACGAAGGTGTGATGGTAAGCGTCGGCGGCGGGAAAGTCAAGTGGCAAGAGGGAGGCGTGGTGTGGGTCTGCTTGCGTGTTTGGTTTCGGCGCGCTAGAATCACGCAAAATCATGTCGAGCGGCCCGTCGTTCCGCCGCCGCGAAGTGGAAGAGCGAGGAATCAACGTCCAGACCGTGTGAGGGGCAGCCGCGTGCCTCTCCGATTCGTGCGAAGGAGCAACGATGGATTTCAGTGGGAAGACCGCACTGGTGACCGGCGCCGCGGGCGCCATCGGTAAGGCCATCGCCGCCGGCTTCGCCAAGGGCGGCGCCAAGGTGTTTCTCACCGACCTGAACCAGGACGCCGTGGACGCGGCCGTGGGCGAGATTGCGGGCGAGGGCGGCATTGCCCAGGGCCTCGCCGCCGACGTGGTAAACGAGCCGCAGGTGAAGGCCGTGGTGGACGCCGCGGCCCAGGCCCTCGACAATCAGATCGACATCCTGGTGAACGTGGCCGGCATCGTGGGGCAGGGCAAGGTGGAAGAAATCGACGGCGAGGACTGGGACCGCGTGTTCGCCGTCAACTGCAAGGGCACCTTCCTCTTCATCAAGCACGTGGTGCCGATGATGAAGGAACGCCAGTTCGGCAAGATCGTCAACTTCTCGTCCAAGTCGGGCAAGACCGGCTCGGCCCTCATGTCGCACTACTCGGCCGCCAAGGCCGCCATCATCGGGCTCACCCAGTCGCTCGCCTGCGAGCTGGCCGGCGACGGCATCACCGTCAACTGCCTGTGCCCCGGCATCGTGCTCGAAACCGGCGTGTGGGGCAAGGTGTCGGCCGGCTACGTGCAGAACCTCGGCATGCCCGTCGAAGACGTGATCAAGAAGTTCACCACCAAGGTGCCCCTGGGCCGCTTGGCCAGCATCAGGGACGTGGTGGCCGTCACCCTCTTCCTGGCCTCAGAGGGCGCCGACTACATGACCGGCCAGGCCATCAACGTGACCGGCGGCCGCGAAATGCACTGAGGCCCGTGACGCGCCTCCCGACAGGAACCACAGGAGAACCGCCCAATGCCGTTCACCAAAGAGCAGGTGCTCAAAGCCATCGACCACTCCGTGCTGAAGCCGACGGCCACGGACCAGGACGTGCTGGAAAACGCCAAGCTGTGCGTCCACAACGGCGTGGGCGACCTGTGCGTGCGGCCCACCGACGTGAAGGCCGCCGCCGAAGCCCTCAAGGGCAGCGACATTACCGTGGCCTGCGTGGTCGGCTTCCCCCACGGCAGCAACCGCCCCGAGGTGAAAGCCCTCGAAGCCCGCTTCGCCATCGAGGACGGCGCCGACGAGTTGGACATGGTGATGAACATCGGCCAGTTTCTCAGCGGCAACTTCGACCACGTGCAGAGGGACATCGAGGCCGTCGTCGCCGAGGCCAAGCCCAAGGGCGTACTCGTGAAGGTCATCCTGGAAATCTGCTACCTGACCCCCGACCAGATCGCCCAGGCCTGCACGCTGGCCCAGGCCGCCGGCGCCGACTTTGTGAAGACCTCCACCGGCTTCGGCGACCACGGCGCCACGCCCGAGGCCATCGACATCATGATCGAGACCGTGGGCGACACCATGCAGGTGAAGGCCGCCGGCGGCGTGCGCGGCTGGGACACGGCGGTAGCCTTCCTCGAGCAAGGCTGCACCCGCCTGGGCGCCGCCTCTGGCACGAAGAAGATCATCGAGGAAGCTCCCAGCACGGACGATGGCGAGTACTAGGCATGGAGGAGGTGATGAGCGACACGATGAAAGCCGTCGTCTACCGCGGGCCGGGCGAGGTCGCCGTCGAGGCCGTGCCCGTCCCCATTTGTGGTGACGACGAGATCCGCGTGAAGATCGATGCCTGCGCCGTGTGCGGCACCGACCTCAAGTCCTACGTCCACGGCAACCCCAAGATCACCCCGCCTCGCATCATCGGCCACGAGTTCACCGGCATCGTCGACACCCTGGGCGCCAATGCCCGCGGCTTCGCCGTCGGCGACCGCATCGTGATGGCTACCAGCGTGTCGTGCGGCGCGTGCGCCTACTGCGCCCGCGGCTGGACGAATCTGTGCGTGGACATGGCCGCCATGGGCTTCAAGTACGAAGGCGGCATGGCCGAATACACCGTGGTGCCCGAGCGCGCGCTGCGCAACGGCCACGCGGTGAAGGTGCCGTCCGGCGTGGCCCCCGAGCACGCCGCCCTCGCCGAGCCCGTGAGCTGCGCCGTCAACGCCGCCGCGAACTGCCAGATTCAGCAGGGCGACACGGTGGTGGTCGTGGGCGCCGGCCCCATGGGCATCATCAACGCCTGCGTGGCGCGCGAGTGTGGCGCGACCAGGATCATCGTGGCCGAGATCAACGCCACCCGCCTCGCCATGTGCGAGCCCTTCGGCTTCGAGCGGCTCGTGAACCCCATCAGCGAAGACCTCGTGCAGATCGTCAAGGACGCGACCGACGGCCTGGGCGCCGACGTGGCCATCGTGGCCGCACCCGCCGCCCAGCCCCAGGAGCAGGCCATCGACCTCGTGCGCAAGCGCGGCTGCGTGTGCCTCTTCGCCTCGCTGCCCAAGGGCCAGAGCGCCATCACCCTCGACAGCCGCCCGCTCCACTACAACGAACTCCGCATGGTGGGCACCAGCGACTCCACGCCCACCCACGTGGCCCAGGCCGTGGCGCTCATCGCCGGCGGCAGCCTGCCGGTGGACAAGCTGGCCAGCCACATCCTGAGCCTCGACGACATCGAGCAGGCCTACGCGCTCATGACCAGCGGCGAGTCGCTGCGGGTCGTCCTCAAGCCGTAGCGACTCCGGGAGCCAACGCGTGGACATGTATCTGAAGGACAAGGTGGCCATCGTCACCGGCGGGTCGCGCGGCCTTGGGAAGGCCATTGCCTTGGGCCTGGCCGCCGAGGGTGCCAAGGTGGGCGTGGTGTGCCGCACCAGCCGCGACCGCGCCGATGCCACCGTGGAGGAGATCCGCACGACCCACGGCACCGAGGCCGTGGCCGCGCTCGCCGACGTGAGCGTGGAGGCCGACGTGGCGCGCCTGTTCGACCAAGTGGAAGCCGCCCTCGGGCCCGTGGACGTGCTGGTGAACAATGCAGCCATCGCTCCCGCGTGTCCCACGGCCGAGATGCCTCTCGACGAATGGCAGCGCGCCTTCGCCGTCAACGTGCAGGGCACCTTCCTGTGCAGCCGCGAGCTGGTGCGCCGCCTTCTGGCCGCGGGCCGCACGGGCCGCATCGTGAACATCTCGTCGCAGGCCGCCTTCCGCGGCTCGCGCTCGGGCAAGACCGCCTACGACGCCAGCAAGGGCGCGGTCATCAGCTTCACCATCTCGCTCGCGCTCGAAATGAGCCAGCACGGCATCGCCGTCAACTGCGTGGCTCCCGGCCTCATGTACACCGAGATGCTCAAGGACGTGATCGACGCCAACCGCGAGAAATACGAGAGCCGCGTGCCGCTCCACCGCATTGGCACGGTGGCAGAGATCGCCCACGTTGTGGTATTCTTGTCGTCCGGCCGCGCCAGCTACATGACCGGCGCCACGGTGGACGTGAGCGGCGGTCTGGGCATGCACTGACCGCGCGGCTCAGGCGAAAGA
>JADHXT010000118.1 GCA_016782825.1 Candidatus Brocadiia bacterium
CTAGCACGAACCCCCTCCCCCCGCAAGCCGGGGGTGGCCAGGTGTCGTTTGCTGCCGAACGGTGCGTTTCCTTTCTGAGACAAGAAACATCTCTCTCGACAGCCTACAGCCCACGGATGCGATCCCTCACAAACTACCGCCGCCATCGTCTAGCGATGTCGCATACCCCCCCCCATTGTGGCTAGAGGTTCTGTTGTGCTTCTGACGCCGCTCGACCGCCTCTGCCGACGAGCGTCACGGCGCGTGCAGCACTGGCAATTATCGGGGGCTGTGTGCACAGCCCCCACGGGGGAAGACGCTGCAAACCGCCTGTGCCCGCCCGCCGCTGAGCGGCGGGACCGCGGCAGAGGCTGGCAGGGAGGGACAAGCCAGATTCGTATCCTCAACGGTTCGGCTGAGCCGAGGCACGCCTCAGTGCGAGGCGAAGGGCTTGGCCGGCGGCCAGCGAGAACGCTGTCCGACCCCAGCCCATTCGAAGAGAGCGGCGCCGTCCGACGGACGGCTCCCGCCGCCGCACGGCAACTCCGCGAAGAGCCAGGTCGCCCCCCTTTCACCAGCTTCTTGTAGCCGTGGGCTGCGGGCAGAGGCCCACCGCTCGCCCGTGGCGGGGCAAACGTTAGATGTAGCACTTCAGCCGAATGAGGTGCATGTGGCACAGCCGCCCTCGGCTGTGAAGGAGACGGCGAAGGAGACGGCGTAGGAGACGGCGTAGGACCTCGGAGAACACAGCCGACGGCGGCTGTGCCACACGGGTTATCCAAAGAGCAGGGCGCACTTCATTCGGCTGAAGTGTTACCGTTAGATGAGGAATGGCCCACATGTTTCTCGTTTCAGTGAACGACACCAGGGGAGCATGACTCTCGGTAGCGGTAGCTGCTCTTCCTCGTCCTCGTCGTCGGGCTCTCTTCGGTGCGCGGCTGTGGCGGCTGATGGAGCGGCGATCGTGCCTGCGTCGCATTGGCGAGACGGCGATGCCCTCACGATGCCTTGGAGCCGGACATCCAACCACGCGCCGGGCCGATTCGAGGACGAGGAAGAGCATTTGCCCCGATCGGGAGTCATGCTCCGGCCGCTCGCGCCGCTTGCAAAACGGGGAGCCTTTCCCTATCATTGGGATCTTCGGAGGCGTTCTCGATGGCATGATGAGTCGGTCGGCGACGGCAGCCCGACCGCGACTCCCCGCGAAGGAGACCAGGGCATGCGCGATGCGCACGGTCGGAAGCGGACGATGGTGGCCTTCACCCTCATCGAGCTGCTCGTCGTCATTGCAGTGATCATCCTGCTCATGGGCATCCTGGTGCCCGTGCTCCAGCGCTCGGCCAGCCAGGCCCGCGAGGTGCAGTGCCTGGCCAACCTCAGGCAGATGGGCACCACCATGACCAGCTACAGCGGCAACTTCAAGGGCTTCCTCCCCTCCCCCGCACACTCCAACGACGCCACCAGCGTGAACGACCTGTGGGACGGCGACCCCGGTTTCCCGACCACCGATCGGCCCCCCCACACCTGGAAGGGCAAGATCATCAACTACATCGGGACCAGCAACGAGGACAGTCCCGATGAGAAGTACCAACTCTTCAAGTGCCCGGCCGTGCGTATCTTCCGCGACCACAAGAGCTTCTACGGGACCAACGCCTACCTCACGATGCACGTGCCCGAGGCGCTCAAGTTCAACGGCTGGTTCAAGATGAGCCACTTCGACGACATCCCGCATACCTCGGAGACGTTCCTCGTCGGCGAGAACGACACGGGCCACTGGGCCGTGAAGCCGGCCGAGAACCCCCGCGAGCTGAGCGACTTCACCTCGGCGACCGACGACGCCAAGGCCCACGCGCGCCATCTCGAGCGCGGCTCCTGGGTCTTCGCCGACGGCCACGCGACCCCCATGATCATCCGCGACAACGAGAAGGGCCGCTGCTACCTGTGGGTGACCGACAAGAAAGAGCACCGCGGGAAGTATCCCAACTAGAGGCATCTGCCACGTGGCCCGCGTGTGGGGTGGGGCCACGCGCTGACCGGTGTATCGGGGTGGATGTTTGGGTGAGTGGATGAATGGATGAATGGCCGGAAGACCAGAAGAGAGGGTCACGGACGCCGAGCTCCTCTTCCATCCGTCCGTCCATCCATCTACCCCTCCTCACAGGGGGCGCCCGGTGGACGGGCTCGTGTGTGACCGTTGCGGGGCCGCGCTGCTCGTCGGGGAATCGGTGCGCTACGAGGCGCGGATCGAGGTCTATGCGGCCTACGATCCCGCCGAGATCGTGCCGGCTGACCTCGAGGGCGACCTGCGGGGCCAGATGCGCGAGCTCATCGCGACGCTGCGCGGCGTGGACCCCCAGGAGCTCGAGGACAGCGTCTACAAGGCATTCCGCTTCGACCTGTGCATGGCCTGTCAGCGCGAGTACCTTCGCGACCCGCTGAGCCGGGTCGCCCGCCCAGAGGGGGCCGGGCCCGACTGACCGCGGCCGTCCCTCCCGCTCAGGGGGCCGAGCATGGATCGCAAGGAGCTGCTGGCGGTGCTCATCCTCGTGGCGCTCGTGGCCATCGCCGCGACGGCCCGGCTCTCGAGCATGGCCCCCTTCGCCTTCGGCCGCCCGCGGACGCCCAAGCGCACCTCCCGCCGGCCCATCAACGAAGCCGATGCGGGCGTCATCCGCCTCATCTGGCCCCAGCACCGCGAGCACTACCGCCCCAAAGGCCTCGAGGCCGTCACCCTCTTCGACGCCGGCGAACGCATCTTCGCCGAGGGCCTCTTCGACGCGGCCATCGCCACTTACGCTCACTTTCTCGAGGAGCATCCCAGGCAGCGGGCCTGCGAGATCGCCCGATTCCGCATCGCACACTGCCACAGCCTCGCCGAGCGCGATGCCGAGGCCGCCGCACACTACGACGCATTCCTCAAGCTCCACCCCCACAACGAGTTACGCCCAGCCGCCCTGCTCTGGAGCGGCGTCCACCACGCGCGGCTGGGGCAAGCGACGCTCGCGCGGCGCCGGCTGACCGAGGTCATCGACAAGTTCCCCGATTCGGTCTTTGCCGCCGGCGCCCGCGACCACCTCGCCAAAGTGGGCCCTCCAGAGCCGCCAAAGCCGCCCAAGCCAAACCCATAAGCCACACCCAAGTATACACTTAACCATGCCCTGCCGCCTGGGATGCCGGCGCAGATCCCACCGGGCGATGGCGAGCGCGCGCAACTTGGGCTACACTCAATACAGAGGCCGCCGAGACTTCCGGAGAGACCCGATGCCTCAAGATCGCTCTGCGCCAGACGCCGGGAGGCCGATCATGGCGGCTGATCGACACACCTGTGCCCGACACCCTCGCACGCCTCGACGGGGCTTCGTCCTCATCGAGCTGCTCGTGGCCATGGGCGTCATCGGCATCCTCGCCACGCTCCTGCTCGGCGTCGTCATGCGCGCGCGCCACCACGCCCGCGACGCCCGGTGCAAAGGCAACCTCAACCATCTCTGGAAGGCCGTCAGCTTCTACGCCAACGACCATCGCGACTTCCTCTTCGTCAACCACTTCCCCGCGCTCCGCATCTCCAATGTCATGTGGAAGGAGCAGCGGCCCACCGGCTACGGCCTCCTCTTCCCCAACTACCTCGGCGACAAGCACAGCTACTACTGCCCCGACGACCCCGCCCGCGACCCCGAGTGGCAGGAGTTTGGCTGGGATGCCCACTGGGGCACCCCCGAGGGCGAGGTCCAATGCTCCTACGGCTGGCGCGGCCGCCAGAGCTTCGTGTCCGACCCCGCCGTCGGGCTCTCCCTCGCGACCATCGACACCCACCGCCAGAAGCTCATCGGCTGCGACTACAACGAGAGCTTCACGGCGCCCGTCCGCATCCACCACGACGACCACATGAACGTCCTGCGCTGCAACGGCAGCGTCGAGCAGGTCGGCCTCACCCCCAGCTTCGGCCCCGCCGACACCGACTTCGTCGACGCCATCAACGCGCTGGACAAGTGAATGGGTGAGAAAAAGACTCCAGGAGTCTTTTCCGGCGCACGGGAGTCTTTTTTCAGAACTCCAATCGCCTGAGCGCGCGCAGGCCGAGATGCATTGGCACGAGGCCGGCGGCCAGGCTGAGCGCCGCGGTGCCCACCATGCCCCACAGGGCGTCGACGCCGACCTCCACCGTCCCCTCGCCCAGCCGACGCAAGGCCAGCGCGTAGGGCAATACCGTCAACACCACCACCGCGATGACGAAGCCGACCGACAGCAGCAGATTGAGCGTGCCCCCGAAGCCCGAGACGATCTTCGAGGGGCTCTCCTCCCGCCAATTGGGGTAGACCGCCCCCAGCCCCACCGACAGGCCCGACACGCCGAAACAGATGAACGCCGTCGCCGCCACGTGGTGCACCGTCGTGGCCAGCGACAGCTTGAGCATGAAGTCCGACAGCACGATGAGCGGCACCGTGATGCCCAGCGCGGCGGAGAACGAGAGGAGGAACTTCGACCACAGGATGGTCGACCGCTTCACGGGCGCCAGGCCCAGGAGCCAGAAGCGCCGCCCCTCGAGGCTGAGCAGGGGGAAGATGAATCGGGTGGTGACGGTGGCGAGCACGAGGCTGGTGGCCGTGAGGTTGAGCAGTGCCGTGAGGTTGCGCCACAGGGGCCGGCCGCTGTGGTAGGCGAAGCTCCGCAGGTTGAGCACGTAGAAGCCCATGAGGCCGAACAGGATGGCACACTGGGACCACTGGACGGGGTCGCGGGCGAAGAGCCGCCAGTCCTTGCCGACCATGAGCCGCAGCGCGGGCGCCCAGCGCGCGAGCGCCCACGCGCCCTTCGCGCGCCGCCGCTGGCTCGTGTGGGAGCAGCTTCGCGACCACGCCTTCCGCAGCAGCCGTCCGCCTGCCGCCCAGCACACCACCAGGCCCATCGCGGCCGTGCTCGCCAGCACGAGCCACCAGTAGCCCGTCTCGGCCAGCTCGCCCCGCGCACACCTCAGCAGCCCGTGGGTCACCCACGTGCTCGGCAGGAACAGGCTGCGGGAGAAGTTCATCCGCCCCAGGATCCCGTGGAGCCAGCGCGTCGAGAACATGGAGTCCGTGTCGATGGCGCCATGGATCCACACCGCGAGCGACACGGCGATCGCCAGGCCCGCCGCCACCGACCAGCCGAGCACCCGCTTCACCTGGTCGGGCAGGTAGGCCGCCAGCACCAGCGCCGCCAGCCCGCCCACGGCCGCGGGAATGATGACGAACGGCACGAAGTAGGCCAGCACCACGACGGGGAAGTACCACGGCGTCACCGAGCTCACCGCCAGGTGCCGCACCGCCTCCGGCCCCACCCGCGACAGCTCGTCGAGCGCCGGGGCCAGGTATTGCGGCGGGAGGTTCACCCCCACGCTCAGCCCGTAGCCCGCCATCAGCGGCACCCCGAGCACCAGGAAGGCCCACGAGCTGAACGTCACCGACTCGAAGAGCCGATAGGCGAACACGCTGTCGGCGGGCACCGGCGTCGCCAGCAGGAAGGCGGTCTCGTCGCTGCGAAACAGGGTGCCAAACGAGATGATGGCGTTGCTGAACAGCAGCATGGCCGACAGCAATAGAAAGAACATGGAAAGGAGGGTCTCGACCAGCAGCTCGGGCTCGCTATGGCCGAGATAGCGGTTGATGAAGCAAAAGCCGTAGTACGACGCGGCCAGGATGCCGACCCAGAACGCCACGCCGCCCGTGCCCACGACCCCCGCCTTGAGCAGCGACGCCCGGTGGAAGGCCCGGATGTGATTCCGCAGGAGCCGGAGGCGCAAGCCCACGAGGAAGAGGAAACCGGCGGGGGGCGGAGGGATTTGCGATTTGCGATTGCCGATTTGCGATTGAGGAGCCGCGTCGGAAGCGCCATCGCCAGCATCGGAATCTGCGCCCATCTCGCTCATTCGCTCACACCAACGTCGGGACGAGATGTAGGGCGTGCATACCTGCACGCGGAAACTACGAGGGGAGCGCCTGACGCGTCTTCCCGTGTGCAGGTATGCACACCCTACGCCTCGCTGGGAGCGCGTGCCGCTCTTCGTCCCTCAATCGCACATCGGCAACCGCAAATCGCGAGTGTCTTCATCACTCGTCCCGATGCTGTGCGACGCACAGCGTCGCGCGGCGTCGGGACGGGCGCGACGACGCTCCAGCGTCGATGGGCGGAGTACGCGCCCGACGCGCCCGCTCCGCGGGAAGCCAAAGCGGCGTCAAGCCGCCGCACTCCAAAGCCGCTTCGCGGCGAGGAGCGGCGCGGAACGCGCCTCTCCCATTCCGCATTCCGCAGTCTTCTCTTCACGCTCGACGCTCCCGCCTTCGCGCCGCTTCGGCGGGCAGGCGCACGCCCCCACGCTCCACCTTCCCGTGTCGGCGCGATGCTTCTTTCCGTTCCTCAATCGCAAATCGGCAATCGCAAATCGCAAATTCCTCACGTGTGGTAATCGGCGTTGATCTCGACGTATTCCTTCGACAGGTCGCAGGTCCACACGGTGGCGTCGGCGTCGCCGAGGCCGAGGTCGTAGCGCAGCACGATGTCGCGGCCGGCCATGGCGGCGGCAAGCTCGGCGGGCGGCGTGTCGGCGGCCATGCCGGCGGCGTAGGCGAGCTTGCCGCCGATGGTGAAGCGGGCCTTGGCCTCGTCGAGGGTCGGGCAGGCATAGCCCGCGGCCGACACGAAGCGGCCCCAGTTGGGGTCGCCGCTGTGGAGCGCGCATTTGCACAGCGGCGAATCGGCGATGGCGCGGCCCACGGCGACCGCGGTCGCCTCGTCGGGCGCGCCGACCACGTCGATGCGCACGAGCTTCGTCGCCCCCTCGCCGTCGGCCACGATCTTCCGCGCCAGGATGCCGCACAGCTCGGTGAGCGCGCCCGCAAACCGCGCCGCCGCCTCGCTCCCCGCCTCGATGGGCGGCGCGTCGGCCTCCCCGCTCGCCAGGCACAGGCACGTGTCGTTGGTGCTCATGTGCTCGTCGATGCTGATGCGGTTGTAGGTCACGTCGACGGCCCGCCGCAGGAGCTCGAGCAGCAGCGGCCCCTCGATGGCCGCGTCGGTCGTCAGGAACGTGAGGGTCGTGGCCATCCCCGGGGCGATCATCCCGGCGCCCTTGGTCGCGCCCCCGAGCGTCACAGTGCCTCCGCCGACGTCGCAGCGCAGCGCGACCTCCTTGACCACCGTGTCGGTCGTCATGATGCACCGGGCGAACCGCAGCCCCGCGTCGAGCGACGAATCGAGCGCCTCCGCCGCCGCGGCGATCCCTGGCGTGAGCTTCTCCATGGGCATGAAGTGGCCGATGATGCCCGTCGAGGCCACGGCCACCTGCTCGGGCTCGAGGCCGAGCGCGTCGGCCGCGGCGCGAGCCGTGGCCTCGGCGTCGCGAAGGCCCCGCTCGCCGGTGCAGGCATTGGCGTTGCCGCTGTTGACCACCGCGGCCCGCACGCCGCCCGTGTCGATCACGTCGCGGGTCCAGCGCACGGGCGCCGCACACACGCGGTTGGTGGTGAACGTGGCGGCCGCCGAGCCGTCGCCGTCGCACACGAGCAGGCCCACGTCGTCGCCCTGCTGCTTGAGCCCACACCGCGCGGCGCCCGCGCGGAATCCCCGCGGCGCCGTCACGCCGCCCGCCGTCTGCTCCCACGCCGGATCGCCCATCGCACGCTCCGCATTTGTAACTTGGATGCAACGGCCCGGCGCGCGATCCGCACCCGACGCCGACGCAAATCCCCACGGGGGGACATGTTAGCGGCGTCATGCTCATTTGTCAATCGATCCCGCCGGCCCGCCCGCGCGGCATATTTGCGCTTGACAAGCGCCCCCTCGGGGCTATAATCACCGCTACTCAGGGACAGCGCTCTGTACCCTAACCCGAAGAAGGAGCTAGGGATGAGTCTCGCCGGCAAGATTTTCAGCGTGCTCGCATTCATTCTCGCCGTCTTCTATGTCGGCATCACGACGGCCCTGGTTTCCATGCAGGACAACTACCGCACCCAGCTCGCCAAGGCCGAGCAGAAGCACGTGAAAACCGTCGAGCAGAAGGACGGCCTGATCGCCGACTGGGAGCACAAGCACAACGCCATCGACAAAGAGGCCCGCCTCATCGACGGCAAGAACCGCATGCTCGCCGCCGAGAACCAGGAGCTCCGCTCAGAGTGGGCCGAGGCCAACGCCCTCACCACCGTCCAGCGCAACATCATCGCCGACCAGGACCAGGAGATTAAGCGACTCGACGCCCAGGTCGACAGCTACCGCACCAACTTCATGGACGCCAACGCCGACATCAAGCGCCTCGGGGGCGTCATTGCCGGCCTCGAGGGTGACAAGAAGGCGCTCATCGGCGCCCGCGACACCTTCCAGGAGCGCCTGACGGCCTGCGAGAAGGATCGCGACAACGCCCTCAAGGAGATCGAGAAGCTCACCGAGGACGTGACCCGCTACGTCGCCCTGCTGAGCGACCTGCGCGAGCAGCGGCCCGACATCTACGCCGAGCTCATCCGCAAGGACATCATCGAGCCCAAGAAGGCCATTCGCGGCAAGGTGACCGCCGTCGACCAGAAACTCGGCCTCGTGGTCATCAACGCCGGCCAGCGCAACGACGTGCGCAAGGGCTACCAGTTCATCGTCTTCCGCGGCAACAAGTACGTCGGCAAGGTCGTCATCGACGAGGTCTTCCCCGACGTCTCGGCCGCCCACTACAGCCGGCCCGACATGGCCGCCGACGTCGAGGTCGGCGACGACGTGACCACCAAGCTCGCCGTCGACTTCTAGCAGCCTGTCGTCCACTCCGCTCTGGAGGCTCGTTTCCGATGGCACGCGCCAAGGCCCGCTCCAACATCTACGCGGCTTTG
>JADHXT010000119.1 GCA_016782825.1 Candidatus Brocadiia bacterium
ACCGCGTCCTCCCGCTGCTCACCCAACGCCACATCTACAACCACACCCTCTGGAGCTACGGCATCAAGCACAACGTCCTCGCCGCCGCCCGCACCTACCTCCAGCACAACGACAGCTTCCTGCGCCAGTGCGGCAACTACATCGACTGCAAGCTCGTCACCATCGACCCCATCGTCCGCAAGACCTACCAGCACCTCGAATACTGGCCCCTCGTCAACGCCCGCGCGCACCGCCTCGGCAAGCGCCGCCAGATCCTCAACACCCGCTTCCACGGCCAGTACATGCACCTAATGAAGGTGCTGAGCTACCGGCCCGAGCTCGACGCCGAAGACCGCATGACCACCGTCGTCTACTTCCTCACCCAGGACCGCATCGAGGAAGCCATCAAGCTCTTCGCCACCGTCGACGCCACCAAGCTCCCCGCCCGGATGCAGCACGACTACTGCGCCGCCTACCTCGACTTCTTCAGCGACAAGCCCACCAAGGCCCGCGCCATCGCGGCCAAGTATGCCAAGTACCCGGTCGACCGTTGGGGGAAGCTCTTCGCCCACGTCTCGGCCCAGCTCGACGAGATCGAGGGGAAAGCCGTCGGCGTCATCGACCCCGAGGACCGCGACCAGGCGCAAGCCAAGCTCGCCGCCACGGCCCCCGACCTCGACTTCAAAGTCGAAGCAAAGCAGATCACCATCAACTTCCAGAACCTCAAGACCGTCACCATCAACTACTACGTGATGGACGTCGAGCTGCTCTTCTCGCGGAACCCCTTCGTGCAGCAATTCAGCGGCCAATTCAGCTACATCCGGCCCAATCTCACCACGCAGGTCGCCCTGCCCGAGAAGAGCCTCATCCACACCTTGGCGTTGCCTGAGCAATTCCACAGCAAGAACGTCTTCATCGAGATCACCGCTGGCGGCATCAAGAAGTCGAAGGCCTACTACGCCCACAGCCTCGCGGTGCAGACCATCGAGAACTACGGCCAAGTGCGGGTGGCCCACGCCGAGACCCGCAAAGCCATCCCCAAGGTCTACGTCAAGGCGTATGCCCGGATGAAGGACGGCCGCGTGCGCTTCTACAAAGACGGTTACACCGACCTGCGCGGCCGCTTCGACTACGCCTCCCTGAGCACCAACGAGCTCGACAACGTCTCGCGCTTCTCCCTGCTCATCCTCGACGACACCCACGGTGCCGTCGTGCGCGAGGCGTCGCCGCCGAAGCAGTAGGCAGGCGCGACGCAACTCCATCTCCCCCCGGGGCGCGGCATCTCGCCGTGCCCCGTTCCTTCCCCTCTCCCACGCCTCAAAGCGGGGAGGCAATGCCCCGGGCGACGGCCCCCGCAGCCCTTCCGTGCCCACCCGCCGTAGCGCTCGCCCTTGATCGGTAGGCCCCGCGGTCGTGGGAGCGCCAGAGGAGGCGGCCGGCGTCGAGCCTGAGCAGGTAGGCGCGGTTGCTCTCCAGCACATCACTAGACGGCCCGCCGAGCAGTGCCACCCGGCACACCGGGACAGGACAGCCTTCACGACCCAAGGCGGCTTGGCCGCGGATAGCACCCGACCGACACCCGACACGGTCGCCAGTGCGTAGACAGATCTCCGTGTTGTCCGCATGGTGTGCCCCATGGCCTCGGGTGGGTCCTGCCGGTGCATCGAAGGGGGGCGCAGACGCGGCCGTCTGCGGGGTAGCCTGGGAGATGCAGTCTCGCCCAGGGGCGTCCATCCGTGCCGACGGGCGGGGCCGGCTTGACCGAGGCGGCGCCGCGGCCTAGAATCCGAAGCGGTGCGCGGGACGACGTTCCCCAAAGGGCCGTTGGCAGGAGAGGCGACTATGGCGAACCTGGAAGTGAGCAGGCGTGGGTTCCTTGGCGCCGGCGCGGCGACGCTCGGTACCGTCGGACTGATGGGGTGCGGTGACCAAGCTCCAAAGGGCACCCCGTCGAAGCCATTGCGGGTGAAGTACGGCCTCAACGCGCTCGTCTACACGGCGACCTTCGACAAGAGCCAGCTCGATCTGATCCCCAAGGTGGCCGACATGGGCTACGACGGCATCGAGATCCCGTTCAACGATCTGGGCGTGCTCGACCCACAGGCGACCCGTGCGGCCCGCGAGAAGGCTGGCCTGGGCCTGACCTCGTGCTGCATCCTTATGCCGGGGACTAGTCTGTGCAGCACGAAGCCCGAGGAGCGCAAGGCGGGCGTGGCGCGCATCAAGCGGATGATCGACATCACCGCCGAGATGGGCGGCGATGCGGTGGCCGGCCCCATCTACTCGCCCGTCGGCCAGATGTCGGGCCTAGCACGCACCGACGACGAGTGGAAGTGGTGTGTGGACGGCCTCCGCGCGGGCGCCGAACACGCTGAGACGGCGAAGATCGACCTCGCCATCGAGCCGCTCAACCGGTTCGAGACCTACGTCGTCAACACGGTGGCCGACGCCTCCGCGATGTGCAAGGCCGTCGGTCATCCGCGGCTGAAGGTGCAGGTCGACACCTTCCACGGCAACATCGAGGAGAAGGACACGTCGGCCGCCATCCGCGCCTGCGGCTCGCTCGTGGGCCACTTCCACGCCTCCGAGAGCGACCGCGGCATCCCCGGGACGGGGCAGGTGCGCTGGCGCGAGTGTTTCCGCGCGCTCAAGGACATCGGCTACGACCGCTGGATCACCATCGAGAGCTTCGCCACCGGCATCGTCGACCTGTGTGCCGCGGCCTGCATCTGGCGGCCCATCTATCCCTCGGCCGACCAACTCGCCCGCGACGGCCTCGCCTTCCTCAAGCGGACGGCCGCCGAGGCGTGAGCTGCAGAGCGCCGCGATGGTGTTGACCTGTATCGGCGCGGGCGCTAGACTGCTCGGGCGAGGGGGGGAGTTCACTTCCCGGAGGACTCTGCCATGGCGCCAAAGCGGATCAGCAGGCGCAGGTTCCTGGGCGACGGCGCTCTCGCCGTCGGCGCTGCGGGCCTGGCGGCGCGCGAGGCGATGGCCGCTGAGCCCAAGATGCCGCCGAAGAGCCAGATCCTGAGCTTCGACGAGCGCATGGAGTATCGCCGCTGCGGCAAGACCGACCAGTGGGTCTCGGCCATCAGCCTCGGTGGCCACTGGAAGCGCATCCCCTACCGCGGCGACGACTTCCAGAAGAACCGCACCGAGACCGTCGCCCAGTGCCTCGACAGCGGCATCAACTACATCGACGCCTGCTGCCGCGCCGAGGTGCTTGCCTACACCAAGGCCGTCAAGGCCCTCGGCCGACGCAAGCAGATGTACATGGGCTTCTCCCACTGCGGCAATGAGCCCCGGAACAGGAAGTTCCGCACGAAGAAAGCCCTCCTCGGGACCCTCGACGGCCTGATGAAGGAGGCGGGGCTCGACTACGTCGACATTTGGCGGCCCACGTGCCACGAGCCGGGCGGCATGCACACGTTCAACACCTCGCGCGAGATCGCCGCGGCCGGCGAAGCGGCCGTCAAGCAGGGCAAGGTGCGCTTCTTTGGCATCTCGAGCCACGACCGCCGCTGGCACGAGATGATGATCCGCGAGTTCCCCATCCTCTCGGTCGTCCTCTTCCCCTACACGGCCAGGAGCAAGGAGAAGCCCAAGGACAGCATCTTCCAGACCGTGCGCGACAAGGACATCGGCGTGTTTGGCATCAAGCCCTTCGCCTCCAACTCCATCTTCAAGAGCCGCACCAGCGCCCCCGACGACACCCACCGTGCGGCCGACGACAAGAGCGCGCGCATGGCCCTGCGCTACATCCTCTGCAACGATGCCATCACCGCCCCCATCCCGGGGCTCATCTTCCCCCACCACGTTGACAACTGCCTCAAGGCCATTGAGGAGCGACGCAAGGAGGACATCGCCGTCCGTCCCGCCATCCTCGACGACGCCGAGTTCGCCCAGATGGCCGACGGCATGTTCAACGACCTCCCGCCTGACTACCAGTGGCTCAAGAACTGGGAGTGGGTGTAGAGAAGCCGGAGTGCGGAAGTCGGAACGAGCACCCCTCCCGCGGGTTGCCAAGCTCGCGGGAGGGTGTCCATGAAGGAGAGCCGGGCATTGCGGATCATTGACCGGGTACTGTGGGCGGGCATTCTGCTTGCCGCGCTGCTCGTCACGCCGCTGACGGCGGGCGCCGCCGACACGTTCCAGCCCGGCAAGGACGGCTGGCTCACCCTCTTCGACGGCTCCGAGATGGCGCGGTGGACGCCGTCGAAGGGCGCCGACTGGACGATCCGCGACAGCGTCGCTGTCGGCACGAAGGGCGAGCTGGTCAACTACTGGTACTGGGTGGACTTCGAGCTCATCGCCGAGCTCCGCGGCGACGGGGTGTTGCGCTGTCGCTTCTCTGACGAGCTGCTCGGCAACCAGCACGGCTACGCCATCGCGCTGGCTCGAGGCACGATCCGGGGCGCCAAGGGCCGCGTCGTCGCCCAAGGCACGGGCACGGCGACCCACGCGTGGCGCCGCCTGCGCATCGTCGCATCAGACGGCGCGCTGACCGTCTACCTCGACGGCAAGCAGGTCGCGAAGGGCGCCGACACCGAGAGCCCCGAGCGAGGCGCCATCGCCCTCGCCGCTGCGGGCAAGCCCCTCGAGCTCAAGCTCCTGCGCATTCGGCCCCTCAACCGCGAGCAGTTCGACAACGTGCCCGCCCCCGACAAGGCCTGTTTCGTGTGCCACCTCAACTTCCAGAAGGACAAGATCGCCCGCAAGCACAAGGCCAGGGACGAGAAGAAGGCCCGCGGCAAGCACCTGAGGCCAAGCGGCGAGCGGCCCACGTGCGATGGCTGCCGCACCTGCCACGGGGCGTCGCTCGACCACCGCTCCGACGAAGACAACGTGACGGCCCCCGACGTCCTCTACACCCGCGGCGAGACCGATCGAGCCTGCCTCACCTGCCACACCCCGCACAAGCGCGAGAAGAAGCGCGACAACGGCAACCGGACGCCGCCCCCCGAGAACGCCGTCTGCACCGATTGCCACGGCACCCACCACACGCCAGCAGCGAAGCCCTGACACTGTCCCGTGACCTGTTGCACCTGTCCCAGACCCGTGGGTCCACGCGCGCGGAGCCGCTCTGCGTCAACGCTGTGTCTAGTTGCGTCGTCAGGCAGAATGCGTGTTCCGAGAGATGGACTCTCCGTGTGTTGCGGCTCCCAACTGAGTGAGGCAAGCGCTGAAACCGGCGACACGGAGAGTGGGTGTCGCCGGCTGTGCCGTCACAACGCTTACACCACCCCACCCACCTCACTTTCCTGCTTTCCGCCCAGCGCTCTCGCACACCTGCCTAATGCCACTCCCTCCTCATCCACTTGCCCGGCCTGGGGAACTCGGTCTGGTGCCGCGCCCCTTCCCAATAGGGCAAAGGGGCGGGTCCCAGCTCGTCACGCCGGTCGGTCCATAATGACAGCCACGGCTAAAGGCGGGCAGGGGGCACCCGGTGCCGTGGCCGGCTCTCCTATCCAAACGCTCGCTCCGCCACCCCGGCAAGTGCCGCGCCGCTCGACGAAGGAACTGGGCGGATGCGCGACGCTGTCTGGTCCTCCTGTGTGAAGCCGTAGCCGCGGTCATCGGCCATTCCCATCCGGTTCCGCTCGTCAATTTCGTCTATCTGGCCGCACTCCCCATCTCTTCGGTGGGGCATCCAACATAGCACGTCTCAGGCAGCAGGCGCTCGTGTTTCATCACAACACTGTGCGGGCCGACCCAGGCGAGCGTCCCGACATCCGCGCCGTAGAAGAGGACCGCCCCGCTGTTCACGCTTGCTCTCTGGCCTATCTTCACGCGATCGATCTTCAGTACTCGGTCCTCGAAACTGTGGGCCTGGAAGTGGTTGTTGACAGTCGCGCCGTCCAGGAACTCCAGCATGTCGGGATCGACGACCTGGGCGAAGGCCCCCCCTAGCACTACGCCCCGCCCCACCTTGGCCCCCATCGCTCGCAGGTACCAGTGAATGAAGGGGGTGCCCTCGAGGGCGGCGAGGATCCGCCGGGCGTAGGAGCTCCAGACCACGTAGAGGAAATCCCACCGACTACACCAGCAGCACCAGAAGGGGTGCTGGCCGGGCTTCACCCTGCCCAGGAGCGTCCATTTGGCCAGGAGAACCAGGAGGCAGAAGCCGACGGCCAAGGCACAGACGAAGCCAGGCACAATCCCGACCCAATAGACCAACCAACTCACCCCGCCGGCAGCCGCCCGGAGCCCCTTGAACCAGATGAGCACGGACACCAGGGGCGCAACGGGCAAGAGGAAGCGAATGGACTCCCAGAACAGGCGCGTGACCAGGCGGATCAGGCTCGGATCGTGCGTCAGACGCCTGTCGTCGGTGACGGGGCCGCCTCGTGGCAGCTCAAAAGGGGGATGGCCAAACCACGAGCTGTTCTGCTGGACGACCTGGTCATCCGCAACGGTACAGACGCCAAGAAGCAGATCGCCGGGGAGTTGCTGCCCGGCATGGACGACGGCATGGTTCCCGATGAAGGTGTTCTTCCCCAGCGAGGTTGGCGCCACGGTCACAGTGTTCCGGTGGATTCTGGGGCACCCGAGGTAGATCCCATCCGCGAAGAAGCTCTCCTCGCCGACCTCCACGCACTCCGGCGGGACATCGATGATCGTGCTGATCTCGCTCTTCCTCCCGATCCTCATCCCTGCGAGCCTCAGCCACGCTGGCCAGAACAGGGTCCCGCTGAGCCACCCTCCTGCCGCGTCAATCATCCCCGCCTTCAACCAGATGCGGACATAGCCCGGACACCATCGGCTGATCACACCTGGCTGGATCGCGCCCAGGAGGCGCATGACCACCGCCTGAATCACTAGAGAAACCGGGGGCAGCAGCACGACAACCAGGATGAGCGGCATCACGACCGTTGCTGAGAAGGAAGGGCCGAAGAGCCACTGAAGGACGCCTTCGCTGTCAAGACCATATGCGAGGACAAGGCCAATGACCAGGGCGACAACAGGCGCCGAGGAGAGCAGCCCCACACCGAAACGAGCCAGGATGAGGAGCACTCCGTGCCACGCCGGCGAGTAGCACCGATCATCTCCGGAGAGAGGCGCCGGACCGGGCGCGCGGCCTGCCGGCCTCGCCGGAATCCCATCCCAACGTTCGCCGGTGGGGATCTCGTCGCCGTAGCGAAGCCAGGACATGGCCGTCAGGTAGGCGTTCTCGCCCACGATCGAGTGGCCACTGACGCCTGCCCTGATATCAACCGTGGCTCCATCACCGATCCGCACAGGCGCCACGATGAGTTGCCTGTCCCGGACGTCGACGAGGCGGACCGCAGCGTCTTGGCAGAGCGTCACGTCGTCGCCGATCTCGAGGAGATCCCAGCCGCCTTGGAGCAGATTGACGCCCCGGTGGATATGCACCCTCTTGCCGATTCGTGCGCCGAGCATCCGAAGAGCCCAGTTCATGAGCACGGTACCTTGGATCAGACTCCAGGGAACGATCCGGACCGCCTGCTGCACCATCCAGTTCCGCAGGTAGAGACTGCCCCACACCGGTGCGGTCGCCTCCCGGTACCGACCGATGAGCAGCTTCTTCAGGACCGCGGCAAGGAGGACCGACAGGGGGGCGTAGATGACCAGAAGACCCCAGGCCAGAACAGGCGCCAGGAGGATGAAGGTGATCAACCCCAATCCGCGAAGGAGGAAGGGCATGACGATGAACGAAGCGACGTATGCTGCTGTCGCTCCCACCATGAGCCAGGTCAGGAGCCATGCCCCCTGGATAGCCCCCGCCAGGATCCGGTTGCCCTCTGGGCGGCCGCACTCCTCCGCTACCGGCTCCCTCTCGCCGCTGGGCGCGCAGGCCCGTTCGGCCAGTTCACTGACGGTCCGCGCATCGTAGAGGTCTCGAACGGTGAGCCCTGCGGTCCTCTCGTCGCCGCGGAGCTCGGAGATAGTCACCGCGGCTGCAAGGGAATCCCCACCAAGGTCCCAGAAGAAGTCCTCGTGGATCGAGACGCCCCCTTCCAGTCCAAGAGCTGAGCGGAAGACCTCTGCGATCGCTGACTCAGTCTCATTTCGCGGCGCGACGACCTCCCGCTCAGCCTCACGCTCGGGCATGCCGATCTCCGGCAGCGCCTCACGGTGGAGCTTCCCCGCCACGGTCGTAGGCAGGCGCGACAGAAGCCCGAAACGGCTGGGGACCATGTGTGCGGGGATCACATCACGCAGTGTGGCCTCGATCCCGTCGAAGCACGGCGGCGCGTCGGCTTGCTGAGGCACCACAAACGCAACCAGGCGCTGCTCCACGCCCTGTCCCTGGACGCAGCACGCCGCCTCACGGACACCTGGGCACTCAACCAGATGGGATTCGATCTCCTCGAGCTCGATCCGATACCCGCGGAGCTTCACCTGGGAGTCGATCCTCCCAAGATAGAAGTAGTCGCCTCGATGATCGCGCCGAACCAGATCCCCAGTGCGATAGATCCGCCCAAGTTCGGGATGCACGGGGAATTTCTCGTCCGTCAGTACCGGGCTCCTGTGGTAGCCTCGCGCCAGGCCGACACCTCCAATGCAGAGCTCTCCCGAGGTACCGTCTGGGACCTCCTGCAACGATTCGTCAAGTACCCAGGCGTACATCCCCGGCACGGGACGACCGATGCTGACCTCTTCTCCCGGACGGATCTCGCCACGGACGGACACGACCGCCGTCTCTGTCGGACCGTAGCCGTTAAAGAGTTTTTGTTGCGGAAGGCGACTTTCTGAGAAGACGCCTCGGTCCCCGGCCCCGCCTTGTGGCCTGACGCTGGCGTGAGGGTCGTCTTGGGCACCATATCACCACGTCTGATGCCTTCCTGCCGCAGTGGTCCGCCGAC
>JADHXT010000120.1 GCA_016782825.1 Candidatus Brocadiia bacterium
GGGGCCGAATCGAAGTCGGTCCGAGTCACCGGCGTGAATGTCATCCGCGTGCGGAAGAAAGGAACCCGCGAGCGCGGCACGAAGTTCGTCGAGGTCGTCACCGACGCGGGCGTGACCGGCTTCGGCGGCGACTTGTACGGCGGACAGGCGCGCAGCCTGGAGACGCTGGCGCCAAAGTTGCGGCGTCACTTGGTCGGGAAGGACCCGCGTCCCCGTGACCTTGACTTCGAATGGATGTGGGACCAGCTCCATCCGGGCAAGCCGCTGTCCGCATACGCCAAAGGCCAGGACCCCCTTACGGGCAAGGGGATCTGGAATACCCGCCGCCCGGCTCGACACACGCCGACCGGCAACATCGTCACAGCCCTCAGCGCCGTGGACAACGCGCTATGGGACATCCGCGGCAAGCTGGCGGGCCAGCCGGTCTACCGCCTGCTGGGGGGATCGCGAGAGGAGCTTCGGGCCTATCTCAGCATCGTGCCCGGCGACGACATCAGGAAGGCCCGCAAGCAGGCGAGAGACCTCTTCGACAAGGGCAACACGGCGCAGAAGTGGTTCTTCCGCTACGGCCCGCCCGACGGCGAAAAGGGCTTTTCCCGGATCATCGGCCTCGTCGAGGGGCTGCGGACGGAACTCGGCGAGAAGGCGCAGCTCATGTTCGACTACCACGTCGGCAGCCGCGGCCGTTGCGACTGGGACGTAGCCTATGCCATTCGCGTTGCCAAGGCAATGGAGCCCTTCGCGCCGACGTGGCTCGAGGAGCCGTTCTCCCCCGAGGAGATCGAATGCTACCGGCGACTCAAGGGCGAAACGGGCGTCCCCCTGGCGACCGGGGAACACACCTACTCGCGGTGGAACATCCGCCCCTTCCTGGACGAGGAACTCGTGAGCTTCGTCCAGTCGGACCCCGAATGGTGCGGCGGCCTCTCCGAGCTTCTGCGCGTCTGCGAGCTGGCGAGCAAGTACGAAGGTGTTCAGGTCATCCCCCACGGGCACCACGTCCTGGCCGCGGCGCACGTCGTCGCGTCGCAGCCGGAGCCGCTCTGTCCGATGGTCGAGCACGGCATTGCCTGGCTGCCCGGCCGCCAGCGCTGCCAGACCCGCTCCATCGCACCCAAGGCGGGAATGCTCGCCACCCCGCACGAGCCGGGGCTGGGGCCCGACGTCGACTGGAGCCGCTTCGAACGCGTGTGAATCTGGGAACACCACTCTCAGGAAGCAACGCGGCGGAGTGGAGTGAAGTTCGCAGTCCGGGCACGGGGGCGGTCTCCAGTAGATTACTAGAGGCGATCGGATGCGGTCAGGGTATAGACAGGGCTTTCCGAAGGCGGAGGGGTCGACCGTTTCGGCGCTTTCGACACCGATCCAAGACGGTTATCTTCTTGAATCCCGACCGCAAGGGTGGCCACGCGTCTCTTCCGGGGATGCGAGATCTCGAGTGCTCCTCGGGCCGATGCTCCCAGGAAAGGTCCAGTTACCGCGCACACCCCACCCTCTCACCCCCAAATCCACCCTTCGACGCGGGACATCCGTAACGAGGCCGTGTTAAAGAAACAGACCCACCATTCCCGCCAAATGGCTCTGCACCAAGAACCTGGTCATCGCGGCCGGGATGCGCGCGGGAAGGGAGATTGGCGGGCCAACACGTCCTGGCCGGTCACGTTCTCGTCGGGGTTCTGTCTGAGCGAGTCGTCTGGCGAATGCCTTTACTTTCTGGGGTGGCGTCTACCATGAGGCTTGGGGGCCATTCGCCGACGAGAAGGGCCCGGGAACGGCGCCGAGGAACCGCGCCCTTACGCTACGCCAGGCCTGGGGCGAGCCGCTTCCGGCCTTGACTTGGCGTCGCGCATCTGCGAGAAGAGGCCTGCGGCGAGTAGGTTTGGCCTCGGAAGGAGAGACTATGAGCAAGATGGAGGATGTGCTGCGCGCAGAGATCGAGCGCCTCGTGCAGAAGGAGGCTCGTGCAGCGTGCAAGCCCCTTGCCAAGCAGGTGCGTGAGCTCAGCCAAGAAGTGAGAAGGCTGCCCAAGGAGGGTGTCACAGGATCGCCCGATTCCCCCGGGCCCGCCCTCCGCGTCGAGCTCCCCGACGTGAGTGCCCAGGAACTCGAGAAGGCCAGATTCTCCCCTGGGCTGATCAAGAAGCTGCGCAAGCACCTGAACATCACCCAGGTGGAGCTGGCCACATTGCTGGGCACGAGCGCCACCACCGTGGCCTTCTGGGAGCAGGGCCGCAACCGCCCGGAGGAGGCGAGCCAGGCGAAGATCGTGGCGCTCCGCAAGCTCGGCAGGCGTGATGTCAAGAGGATGCTTGGGGCAAGGAGGTAGCACCGCTAGCGGCAGCGCATGACGGCTCGGCTTGGGGCACTCACCCCTTCCCATCGCCGACTCCCGCTTCGTGGCCAGTCTGCGGCAGGAACCCATCCAGGAACTCCGGCTCCTCCCAGTAGCTCGGGATGTGCATGGCCTGAGAACGCACGAACTCCTTGGATCTCGGCAAGAGGGTGGCGGTCTCGCGTGCATAGAGAGCTGTGAAGATGGCGTTCCGGATGATCGGGTTGAGTTCACCCATCTGCTTGTCAGAGAGGTGTTCCCTATGGAAGTCCTCCATGGCGTTGCGAACAACGATCGCGACGTAGGTGGCGATCTCCTTCGTGTGGGCCTGGATGGCTCTGTCCTGCATGCTGCCAGGTTTCATGAACGTGGTTCCAATCTGCCTTCGAATGGCCTCAACTCGCCAGCCCACCGGCCCCCGCCAGCCCCAGGGAATGCCGATGGGTCAGGATGTGGCCCCGCACTGCTCCCCAGCATCACGTGGACGGAGTCCGCAGACTGGCTCGCCATCCCCCACATCTCTCACCTCGATCGGGGGATGCCTGCCGGTCTCGTCGCGTGGCACGAAGACGACCCGCATGCCCCAGCCTGCGTAGGCCGTCAAGAGCCCTCCGAACTCCTCGAGTGAGAGCTCATGGTCATCGATGTAGATCGTGGCCTCGCCATCCGGCCCGCCGTCACTCACCTGGCACCGGAGCACGCTTCCTCGTGGCACCCACTGCTGGCATCGCTCCTCGTACCGAATCTGGGGGAGCCCTTCAGGGATCTCAGTTGCCACGTATTCGTACTCAGATAGCTGTCTCGCTTGTGCCAGGAGGATGTCGTTGTGAACAGCGAGGATCTCTTCGTCCGTCATCGTCTGGACAGACGCCCCGATCTTCAGGTGGACGGTGGCCACCGAACGGTCATCGTACTCGATGACAGCTGTCTCGCCGTCGCGCGTGATCTTCACCTCGTCGAGTGATGCAACGTGTGGTGTCTTCTTCCGCATGTCGCCATCCCTTGAGCCGTGATCTTCGCGTCTGTGTTCCGCTTCGGCTGGATCATATGCTTGCCCATCTGGAACGTCAAGCGCCTCACCCCAGCACTCCAACCAGCAGAGCGTCCTTCTCCATCCTCCCGGGCCTCGCGTCCTTCCGCCACTCATCGACCCAGTCGGCCAGCCGCCTCAGAGCACTGCTCATCCTGCTTGACAGCCTCCATCCCTGCTGCCCACCATAGCGGCTGTTCATCCAGGTCACGTGCTCGATCAGCCCGAGCCTCGTGAGCTTGGCTCGCGTACGTTGCATTGTCCGCCGCGAGATCCCGTGCTTCTGCTCCAGATGGCTGAGCGACGCCACAGGCTCTCGTGACATCTTAAGCGCAAGGAGAATGCGTGCAGCGGCGTGCTGCTGGTTTCGGTTGCCTGGGAATAGCGTCTCAACAAGATCGGTGATGTCCTCGAACTGGCTGACGCGCCTATAGCGGAAGTCGATCTTCGTCGGAACCGTCATTCCTCACCATCCGGCTGAGGCCCTTCCGTTTCCTGCCGATTGCCCTCCTC
This sequence comes from Candidatus Brocadiia bacterium, assembly GCA_016782825.1. Classification (GTDB taxonomy): domain Bacteria; phylum Planctomycetota; class PUPC01; order DSUN01; family DSUN01; genus BS750m-G60. The sequence continues at coordinate 3,876 of JADHXT010000120.1, forward strand.
GCTCTTCTGGAGGGCATCGGCACTCGTGAAGCCGACCTGCGTTGCTTCCTGCCGCAGCTGCCATCGTTCCTTGCTGATGCGGACGGCATGGTCGCGGAGATGCGTCCCGAAGGTCTTCTCGACGAACAGAATGGTCTCGAATGCCGAGACATAGATGTCGTTGAACAGCCGCCAGAAGCGCCACCGGACTCCTTGCCTGGTCATCCTGAATGCCTTGTGGATCCTCTCTCCATAGGTACCCCGAAGCACCATCCTACTCGGATGGTCAGGCTTCAGCTCGACCGACAAGTCTCTCGACTCCATCAACTGCTTCAGTGTCTCCAAGAATGTCTTGTCCTTCTCCGTTAGTTTCATGCTTCATCACCCAGATGGTCGAGCCCTCTTGCCACACATCCAGCAAGCCTGCGTGAGCCATGAAGATGACTGCGATGAAGCGCCATATCAGGTCCTTCCGCGCGTCTGCTACCAGCGCCGGTAGTTCCCCCAGGCTCAGCGGGAAGTCCCGGATATGGGCCTCCATGTGGCTCTGGTAGCGTCTCAGATTGAAGCTTTGCGCAGGCTGCCATTCCTCAACTGGAACTGCCCCGCCAACCAGCCCGTCCAGTGCTTCCACGAGACCTGGGATGCTCGAGAGCTCCGCTGCTGGCACACTGAGGTCCCGCGACCTGCACTCAGCCAGCATCTGCCTGACCCGTTCCCGCTGCTCCCTCTTCCGTTGCCGAGACTCGGCCATCTTCACCCGGAAGTACTCCGCGTCAAAGACGAGGCCATCGAACAGGAACCGCGAGGCCGCGTCCTTGCCGCACTCGCTGCATCGGTACCGTTGGACCCTGAGCTCGAGCCTTCCGCCGCATTCAGGGCAACGCTGGAACGCGACCGTCGGGTCGAATTCGTAGCCGCATCTCGTGCACCCACACTTGCCCTCCGTCGTCATCACAAGTCCTGACCCGCACTGCGGGCACTCGTGGCCCGCGAGCATCACAGCGTAGTAGAACCTCCGGGCACGCTCTGCGAAGCTCTTGACTCTGCCGACGAGCCGGGACACAAGACCTATGATGTCCATTGCCCGTCGGGCGGCGGGAACATGCGGGCAAGCGCCTCGCCTGGCTCAGCCGATGTCTCGCCCCCGCTCGGAGCTTCTGGCTCCGCCGCGGCCTCAGCGTTTTCCTGGGGCACAGCGTTGGGCTCAGCTTGCTCCTCTCTTCCCTGGCTCCGCGCCTTTTCTTGCTCCTTCGTTCCGGGGATCGATGCCTCAGTCGGCTTCTGGTTCTTTGGCGTGAACTTCCTGCCGCAAGCCTTGCACAAGCGGATGTGGCGGATGCCCATCGTCTTCGTCTTGCGAACTCCCTTCCTGACTGAATCTACGGCCCCGCAGAAGGGGCACTTGAATGGTCTGGCCATGTAGCATCACCTCACGGGACCTGTAAGAGACCTGACTATATAAAGGTGTGTGAGGACCGGGGGGTGGTGGCTGCGGGTGGAGGCGAGGGGGGGACCGCTCACCCTCGTCTCCGCTCCCGAACCCCGCGGCAGCAGCGTCCCTTCCGCTGCTGAATGGCTATCGATTCTGCATGGCTGTCGTTGCCACAGCAAGCCGTCGAAGATGGTGGATCTCATGTCAGGATCTTGCGTCCTGGGTCAATAGGAGGTAGAGGAAGAGCAGGATGGCAGATCGCGACACCATCTTCCGGCTCCTGATGCAGCACGAGGGCGAGATCCGGGCCTTCGTGGGCTCGATGCTGCGGGACCGCTCCCTGTCGGATGATGTGTTTCAGGAGGTGACGCTCACGCTCTGGGAGCAGGCCGACCGCTACGACGCCTCGAGGCCCTTTTGCCCCTGGGCGCGGGGCATCGCGGCCCACAAGGTGCTCGAGCGCCGCCGCCGCGACCGCCGCTTCCCCCTCGCCTTCTCGCCCGAGACCATCGAGGCCGTGGCGCAGGCCTTCTCGCGCACGGAGACAGGCTCTCGACACGAGCTCGACGCGCTCGAGCGCTGCTTCCAGCGCCTTCCCGAGCGCTCTCGACGTCTCCTCGCCCTGCGCTACGAGGGCGACCTGTCCGTGGGCGAGATCGCCAGACGAACGGGCCGCACCCTCGACGCGATCTACCAGGCCCTGTCGCGGGCGCGCGCGGCGCTCGAGGAGTGCATCCGCCGCCGTCTGGCTGCCGAGCAGGAGGGTGCCTGAATGGCCGACACCCCATCCACCCGCGAGCTCATCGGCAAGTACCTCGACAAGGCTGCCACCGACGCCGAGGTGGCGGAGCTCACCCGCCGACTCCGCGAGGACCCCGACGCGGCCAATGCCTTTGCCCGAGCGTGCAGGCTCGACGCCCGGCTCAGCCGGCGGTTCCGCGAGCAGAGCGACGGCGAGCACTTCAGAGGCATGCTGGAGGGGGCCGAGTTGGTCAACCCTCCTCTGCGCCCTGGCCGCCGGCGCGCTGCGTGGGCCGCCGTCGCCGTCGTTGCGGGAGCTGCCCTGTGCTGGGTGGCCCTGAGCTCACGCTACCCACAGCCTGTGGTCAGCGGCTCGGTCGAGCTCCGCGGAGAGGGTGCCCTGCGGCGTGGCAGTGCCGTGGAAGCCGGCGACGGCGGCGCCGCCCTCACCCTCGGCGGCTACTGCCGCGTGGCCCTCGACGCCAACAGCATGGTCCGGATCGCCGGATCGCCACGGCGCGAGCGCATCGTCCTCGAGCGGGGCCGCGTCGCGTGCGACATCGAGCCGGGGGCGGGGCAGTTCGCCGTGGAGACGGACCGGTGCACGATCTCCGTCCAAGGAACCCGTTTTGCTGTGGAACTGCTGGAGAGCCAAGGAGGACACCCCATGCTCAACAGGCACGTACTGGTGAAGGTGTTCGCGGGGGCCGTGCTCGTGGCGGCCGCGGGCGCCCAGGAGGTCGTGAACGCAGGCGAGGAGAAGCTCGTGCCCGGCAAGGTGGTCGTCACGGCGGAGGACCAGGCGAGGCCTGTCGGCGATCGATGGACCTACGCGGTCACGACGCCAGATGGCAAGCCCGTCGGCAAGCTCGACGTGGCTATCGTCGGCAGGCATACGGTCGGCGCGAACACGCTCCACCGGGCGGCGGTCCGCTTCGGCGCCCAGCGGCGCCCCGACTACTGGTTCGCGGTCGGCGACGGCGGGTACTTCCACTTCGATGCCTTCGGGGCGACGCAGCTTGGCGACCATTTCCCCCTGCCCCTCAAGGAGGGAATGGCCTTCGCGTATGAGTCGACCCAGGGCAAGGTGAGCGCGCGCGTCGTGGCGACCGAGGCCGTTGAGGTCCCCGCCGGGAAGTTCGCGTGTCTCGTGGTCGAGAGCAAGTACATGGTTGACGGCGAGGAGAGGACCCGAACGAGCTGGGTGGCGCCCGGCGTCGGCACGGTCAAGCACGTGAGGCACGACGTGGCCCTCGCCCTGGCCAGCTCGACGCCCGCGGCGGAACCGAAGCCCGAGAAGGGCGCGGTCGCGCTCAACACGTTCGACACCGGCGAGCCGCTGCGCTCGCCGCTGTTCGGCCGCGGCAGATGGGGCGGCTGGATGGGCGAGCCGGGGCGAAGCTCCGACGTGGACGTCGATCCGTTCACGGGCGGCGCCAACGGCACGCCGTTCTGCCTGCGGTGGACCTACACGACCATCGGGACGTGGGCCTCGGCCAGCATCTCGCCCGGCGGGGGGCAGCCGGCGGACCTGTCGAAGTACAAGGGGCTCTCCTTCTACGTCAAAGGCCTCCTCGGGAGACCCTGCACGATGACCATCCAGGCGAAGGCGGCCGACGGCGAGCGGAGGGCCTTCGCTCACATCCGCTTCCAGGTGACGGCGCAGTGGCAGAAGGTGGCCATCACGTCCGAAACGCATCCCGAGCTCGACGACCTCGACCTCCGCCAGGTCCACACCATCGGCCTGAGCGACGCCGCGCGCGAGGGCGCCGCCCACAACGTCGTCTGGCTCGACGAGGTGAAGCTCCACGAGGACACCGGCCCTCTGCTCGAGGAGATCGAGGCCCGCGAGAAGGCCAAAGCACTGCTCGAGCACAGGAAGACCGAATTCTAGATGAGGAGGACTGCGATGGGCGGGCGCTGGATCTTACTGTCTGTGGTATTGGCCGCGGCAGCCTGCGTCCACGGCGCCGGCACAGGCCACAGGTGCGCCTACTACATGAACGGCCGGATCTGCGTCAACGAGCTGGGCGCGCCCGAGGGCAAGCCCATCACCGCGCCGCCGGTGAAGGGGCAGGAGGACTTCAAGCCCTCGTGGTCGAAGACCGGCGACCTGCTGGTCTTCTTCCGCAGGGTGAAGAACGACCCCGTCGTGACCAACTGGAAGACCGCGATCTGCGTCATCAAGACCGACGGCACCGGCTTCCACCAGCTCAGCGACGGCACCCACACCGACTTCAACCAGACCTGGACGCGGGACGGGAAGAACACGCCCATCTGGAACCGCAGGAACACGGACGCGGGCGGCTTCTGCGTGATGGCGAGCAAGGTGGGCAACCGCCCCGGCCAGGAGGTCGCCCTGAGCGACCCGCGCCACCACACCTGGGCACACACCTGCCTGAAGGACGGCAGGATCCTCGTGGACGCGACGCACCCGACGCAGGGCTGGGGCTACTTCCTCATGACGCCCAAGGTCGGCGGCGGCGGGCGGTACGAACGGATCGACTGCGCCGGGTTGGACAAGCAGGGGCTGCTGTCCCGCATGAGCCTGTCGCCGAGCGAGGACAAGGTGTGCTTCGAGCACCTGATGGGACACAAGTTCCGGGAGCCTGGGCACGCGATCTTCCTCGCCGACTTCGACGTCGAGAAACGCACCATGACGAACGCCAGGCCCATCGCCAACACGGAGCGGAAGCCGCACTGGTATGCCTACCCGCGCTGGACGAAGGACGAGACGGCGCTCGT
>JADHXT010000121.1 GCA_016782825.1 Candidatus Brocadiia bacterium
GTTGACGTGATAGGCGGCCGCCTCGGCCGCGCTGCGGATGGCGTTGGCGATGGCCCGGCTGTCCGAGCCGCCGTGGGCGATCACGCAGTTGCCGTTCACCCCCAGCAGCGGCGCCCCGCCGTGCTCGCGGCAGTCGACCCGCGCCGCGAGCTCGCGGAAGGCATACTCGAGCAGCTTCGCCCCGATGCGGCGGCGCAGGGTCCGCTGGAAGGCGTCCTTGAGCATCTTGAGGATCGTCTCGGCCAGCCCCTCGCTCACCTTGAGCAACACGTTGCCCACGAAGCCCTCGCACACCACGACGTCGGCCGCGCCCGTGAACACGTCGCGGCCCTCGATGTACCCGATATAGTTCAGCGGCGACTCTTGGAACCGCTCGGCGGCACCGCGCACGAGCTTCGTCCCCTTGATCTCTTCTTCGCCGATGTTCAGCAGGCCCACTTTGGGCTTCTTCTTCCCGTACACGTCCTTGCAGTAGGCCGAGGCCATCACGCCGTAGTGGTAGAGGTGCTCCGGCGTGCACTTCACGTTGGCTCCGCAGTCGATCACCAGCGTCGAGCCGGTCAGCGACGGCATCGCGACGCCGATGCCTGGGCGCTTGGCCCCTTCGAGCAGGCCGAGCTTCAGGGTCGCGTGGGCCACCACGGCGCCCGTGTTGCCCGCCGAGACGAGCCCGGCCGCCTCGCCCTTCGCCACGAGGTCGACGCAGCGCGCGATGGACGAGTCGCGCTTGCGGCGCACCGCCTCCACCGGCTTGTCGTCCATGAGGACGACCTGCGAGGCGTGGTGCACGGTGATTCGATCGGGGAGACCGCCCAGGCGGCGGGCGGCAGCCTCAATCTGCTTCTCGTTGCCGACCAGCACCACGTCGAGCCCATTGAGCAGCGGCAGGCTCTCGATGGCCCCCTCGACCACGGCGCCAGGGGCTGAGTCCCCTCCCATGGCGTCCACGGCGATCCGCATGCGTCAGGATTCCTCGGTGCTGACGACTTCTCGGCCGGCATAGTGGCCACAATTATGGCACACGCGGTGGGGCATCTTCGGCGTGTGGCACTGGCGGCACGGCGTCAGTTGCGTCGCCGTCAGGCCCTGATGGGAGCGCCGCTTGCGGCCCCGCGCGCGGCTGATCTTGTGTTTCGGATGCGCCATTCCAGCCTGCTCCTTTCGTCCCCTTTCGCCCTGACGAGGGGGGCGAAAGCAAAGCTCAAATCTTACCGAAATCGCCCCCTCCTGTCAACACAAACTTCCCCGCCGACCGCCCCATGTCCCCTGATCACCACACCTTGCGATCTGGCGCCCACCGCATCGTCCTCGTATGGAGTGCGGTGGCTCGACACCGCTTTCACTTGCCGCGGAGCGGCTCCCCTTCTTGCTCTTGCTCCCGCTCTTGCTCCTGCTTTTCCTCTGCGGCCACCGACCACCGACCACCGCCCCAGCCGCTGTCAGTCGGCCCTGTGGTCACCAAGGGGTCGCGCCTACGCCTCCAGCCGCTGCCTGATCTCTTCCACCCCCGCGTCGAGCGCCGCCGCCAGCCCCTCCGGCTTCTTGCCGCCGGCCTGGGCCATGTCCGGCCGCCCGCCGCCGCCGCCGCCGATATGCCGCGCCGCGGCCTTCACCACGTTGCCCGCGTGCAGGCCCCGCTCGACCAGATCCCTCGACAGCGAGCAGAGCAGATTCGCCGAGCTCGCGCTCGCCGTGCCCAGCAGCAGCGCCGACGAGGCGTGCTGCTTGCCGAGCTGGTCGCTCGCGATCCGCAGGTCATCCGGCTTCGCATCGGGCAGGCTGCCCGCGATGATCACCGTGTCGCCCACGCGGGCGCGCTCCTGGAACGGCCCATCGCCGGAGGCCCCGGCGAAGCTTTGCCGCTTCGCCTTCTCGAGGTCGCGGGCGAGCTGCTTCGCCTCGTCGATCAGCTCCTGCGCCCGCTCGACCAGCCGCTCGCGGGGCGCCTTGAGCACCTCGGCCAGACGCCCCAGCTTCGCCTCCAGGTCCACCGCCCGGCGATAGGCCACGTGGCCCGTCGCCGCCTCGATCCGCCGCACCCCCGCCGCGATGCCCGTCTCGCTCATGATCTTGAATAGCCCGATGTCGCCCGTCCGCTCGCAGTGGGTGCCGCCGCACAGCTCCTTCGAGAAGTCGCCCACGCTCACCATCCGCACCTCGGCGCCGTACTTCTCGCCGAAGAGCGCCATGGCGCCCTTCGCCTTCGCCTCCTCGATCGAGGTCACCGCCCAGGCCACCTCGGCATTCTCGAGGATCCGCCCGTTCACCAGCTCCTCGACCCGCTCGACCTCCTGCGGCGTCATGGGGGCGAAGTGGGTGAAGTCGAAGCGCAGGCGGTCGGACGCCACGAGCGAGCCGGCCTGCTCGACGTGCTGGCCGAGCACCTTGCGAAGCGCCCAGTGCAGGATATGGGTGGCCGTGTGGTTGCGCCGGATAGAGTCCCGGCGGCCCGCGTCGATGGCCGCCCTGACCGTATCTCCTTTGCGCAGCGTGCCTTGCGTCACGCGGCCGTGGTGATGGAAGTAGTCGTCGGCCCGTCCCGTGTCGCTCACGGCGACTTTGGCGCCGTCGGTCTCGAGCACACCTTCATCGCCCACCTGCCCGCCGCTTTCGCCGTAGAAGGGCGTGCGGTCGAGCACCACCGTCACCTCGCTGCCCTCGGGCGCCTCGTCGACCAGCGCATCATCGACCACGAGCGCCATCACCGTGGCCTCGGCGTTGGCGTCGGTGTAGCCGAGGAACTCGGTGGTGTCGGCGACGCCCTTGACCTGCGCAAGTGCAGACATATCAAACACTTGGCCCGCCTCGTGGCCGCCGGCGCCCGATTGCCGCTCGGTCATGGCGGCCTCGTAGGCCGCGCGGTCCACCGTCAGGCCCTCGTCAGCGCAGATCTGCTCGGTCATCTCGAAGGGGAAGCCGTAAGTGTCCCACAGCTCAGCAGCTACGTCGGCGGACAGCTCACTGCCGCCGTCGCGCTTCACCCCGTCGATCCGCTCGGCGAGGATGGCGGAGCCGCGGGTGAGGGTGCCCAGGAAGCTCTCCTCCTCGGCCTTCACGATGCGGCCGATGTTCTCACGCCGCTCCACGAGCCCGGGATAGCCGCCCTTCATCACGTCGACGACCGTGGGCACGAGGGTGTGGAGGAAGGGGCCGTCGAGGCCCATCTCGTGGCCATCGCGGCTGGCGCGCCGCAGGATGCGCCGCAGCACATACCCCCGGCCCTTGTTCCCGGGAAGCACGCCATCGCCAATACAGAAAACGGCGCCGCGGGTGTGGTCGGCGATGCGGTGGATGCGCACCTTGTCGGGTGTTCCGGGCACCGGCTCGCGGCCCGTGAGCTCGACGATGCGGCTCACGATGGGCAGGAAGATGTCGGTCTCGTAGTCGCTGGCGGCGCCCTGGAGCACGGCGGCGAGCCGCTCGAGGCCGGCGCCGGTATCGATGTTCTTGGTCGGCAGCGGCTCGAGGGAGCCGTCGTCGAGCTTGCGGAACTGCTGGAAGACGAGGTTCCAGATCTCGACAAAGCGGTCGCAGTCGCAGCTCGGGTCGCAGTCGGGCTTGCCACAGCCCTTGTCGGTGCCGTAATCGAAGAATATTTCTGTACATGGGCCGCAGAGTGTGCCCGGCGGGGCACTGCTGGGCGCGTCGGCGGGCCAGTAGTTGTCGTGCTCGCCGAAGCGGCAGATCTTCGCCTCGGGCAGCCCGATGACGTCGCGCCAGATGGCGTGGGCCTCGTCGTCGTCCTCGTAGACGCTCACCGAGAGCCGCTCGGGGTCGAAGCCGTAGACCTCGAGGAGCAGCTCCCAGCCCCAGCGGATGGCGTCGTGCTTGAAGTAGTCGCCGAAGGAGAAGTTGCCGAGCATCTCGAAAAAGGTGTGGTGGCATACCGTGATGCCGACCTGGTCGAGATCGTCGGCGCGGAAGCACTTCTGGCTCGTGGCCGCGCGCACGACGCCCTGGCGGACGCGGCCCTTGCCCTGGAACTCGTCCTTGAACTGATTCATCCCGGCCCCGGTGAAGAGCAGGGTGGGGTCGTTGGCGGGGACGAGGAAGTCGCTGGGCAGCCGCGTGTGGCCGCGGGCCTCGAAGAAGGCGAGGAACTTCTCTCGGATCTCGTCGGTCTTCACGGATCGACGTCTCCAACAGGACGACGGGCCGCAGGGCAACACGGATCGCCGATCCTACCAAAAACGCCCCCGAAACGCACGCCGAAGAAAGCAGAGAGAAGATCGGCGACCACGGATTGCACGGATGGCACGGATGGGAGAAGAGAGGAGAAGAGGATCTCACGCAGAGGCAGCAGAGGCAGCAGAGAAGCCGGCGGATGAGGAGAGGGGGAACCACGGATTGCACGGATGGCACGGATGGGGAAAGAGAAGAAGATGGAACCACAGATGAACACAGATGGACACAGATAGGAGAAGATAGGAGAAGAGAGGAGAAGAGGATCTCACGCAGAGGCAGCACGGTTCGGCAGGCTCACCGTGCCCTGAGCCCGTCGAAGGGCAGAGGAGGCAGAGAGAGCAGAGGAAGAGAAGGCGAAGAGAAGAGAACGTCCAACGTTCAACGCTCAACGTTCAACGCCCAACGGCTCAGATCACGGGGTCTTGCGTTGAGCGTTGGGAGTTGGACGTTGGATGTTGAACGTTTCTTCCTCTTCTCCTATCCGTGCCATCCGTGGTCCATCCCCCTCTCTTCTCTGCTTCCTCTGCCCCTCTGCTCCCTCTGCGTGAGATCTTCTTCTCCTTCGAGAGATCCCTCGACTTCGCATCCCGCCGTATCGGCGGGCAGGCTCCGCTCGGAATGCCGGGGTGGGGGAGGCGCGCCACGCCCCGCGGCTTGAAGGGCTGCGGGGCGTGCGGGGAGTGTCACTGCGTGGGCTGGGCGTCGTCGCCGGCGATGCCGAGGGCGGTGAGGATCTTGGCCTCGATCTCGTCGGCGAGCTTGGGGTTCTCGCGGAGGAAGTCGCCGGAGTTCTCCTTGCCCTGGCCGAGTCGCAGGTCGTCGTAGGAGAACCAGGCGCCGGCCTTGTCGACGATCTTGTTGTCCACGCCGAGGTCGAGGATCTCGCCCATGCGGTCGATGCCGCGGCCGTAGATGATGTCGAACTCGGCCTTGCGGAAGGGCGGGGCGACCTTGTTCTTGGCCACGGTGGCGCGGGTGCGGTTGCCGATCACCTCCTCGCCACGCTTGATGGAGCCGATGCGTCGGATGTCGATGCGCACCGAGGCATAGAAGCGGAGCGCGCGGCCGCCGCTGGTCGTCTCGGGGTTGCCGAACATGACGCCGATCCTCATCCGGATCTGGTTGGTGAAGACCATGCAGGTCCTCGACTTCGAGATCACGCCGCTGAGCTTCCGGAGGGCCTTGGACATGAGGCGGGCCTGGGTGCCGACCTGGACATCGCCCATCTGCCCCTCGAGCTCGGCACGGGGGACGAGGGCGGCCACCGAATCGACCACAAGGATATCCACGGCGTTCGAGCGCACGAGCATCTCGGCGATGTCGAGCGCCTGCTCGCCCGCGTCGGGCTGGCTCACGAGCAGGTTGTCGATGTCGACGCCGAGTCGGCGGGCGTAGAGCGGGTCGAGCGCGTGCTCGGTGTCCACGAAGGCGGCGATGCCGCCCGCCTTCTGGGCGTTGCCCACGCAGTGGAGGGTCAGGGTCGTCTTGCCCGATGCCTCTGGCCCATAGATCTCGACCACGCGGCCCCGCGGCAGGCCGCCGACGCCCAGCGCGATGTTGAGCGCCAGCGAGCCGGTCGGGATCACGTCGACGTCGGCCCGCTCGTGGGAGCCGAGCTTCATGATCGAGCCCTTGCCGTACTCCTTCTCGATCTGGGCCATGGCGCGCTCGAGCGCCTTGTCGCGCTGGCTGGTGTCATCGTCCTTCTTCCGTGTGGCCATGCAGGCACACCCCCAGAATCTGCCATTGTCTCGGGAAACGCGAGGACGCGGGCGACGCCTCGTTGAGGGAGATTCTACTGTCGCCAAGTGAGCCTGTCAACTCGATTCTGCCGACCGCGCGCTCGGCCCCAACACTGGTACGCCGTTGGCATTCAATCCCGCTTTGGATCGGGAATGCCACATCCGACCGAAGCCCGAAGGGCTGACAGGACGCCGGCGGCGTCTGCCGCCGGCGTCCTGTCGCCCCTTCGGGGCTGGCGGCCACCCCTTTCCCAGGGGAACGTGACCCTGGGCGCGCCCCCACGCTACGCGTGGGGGTGGGGCCAGAAGCCGAATCTGGCAAATGCCTTACGACGGGATAAAACCCATGAGAGCCTTGGGGAATTTGCTTGGCAACTGGCTTGGGAGGCCCTATGCTCTTCCACTGTGTTGCAGGAGGTGCGCGGGGGCGCGCTGATTCCCTGGACAAAGGAGTGTGCGTGATGCAGGTCACCCGCCGGGACTTCATCCGGGCGTCCTCCGCGATCGCGGCTGCCCTCGGGTTGCAGTCGTGGGGAGCGGTCGACGCCCTCGGCGCCGAGGGAGGCCCGTCGGTGGTGTGGCTCCAGGCCTCAGGCTGCAGCGGTGATTCGGTCTCGTTGCTTAACAGCATCGAGCACGGGACGATCGACAAGCTGCTGCTCGAGACCCTGGACCTGAACTACCATCCGACGGTGATGGCGGCGGCAGGGAGCGCGGCGGTAGCAGCCGCGCGCGAAGCGTATCGCGAGAAGGGGTACGTGCTCATCGTCGAGGGGGCCATCCCCACGGCCAACGACGGCCGCTATTGCACCCTCTGGGACGGCATGACCGCTCTGACGGGCGTGCAGGGCTTCGCCCGAAACGCGGGGTTCATCATCGCGGCGGGCACGTGTGCGTGCTTCGGCGGCGTGTCGGCCGGCAAGCCCAATCCCACTGCGGCCAAGGGCGTGCGCGACGTGGTGCGGGGCAAGGGCGTGATCAACATCCCCGGCTGCCCCACCCACCCCGACTGGCTGGTCGGCACGGTGGCCTACCTGTTGGCCAACGGCAGGGTGCCGCCTCTCGACCACCTCAACCGGCCCACGGCCTACTTCGGCAAGACGGTGCACGACGAGTGCCCCTACCTCGACGACTACGATGATCACTGCATCAGGCACCGCATGGCGCACGCCGACGACATCGGTGGCCCGAAGGTGTTGAGCGACGAGGGCTGCCTCTTCGCCATGGGCTGCAAGGGCCGCCACGCGGGCGGCGACTGCCCGACCCGCGGCTGGAACAGCGGCGCTGTGGGCGCCGTGGGGGTGAACTGGTGTGTGACGGCCGGCAGCCCGTGCATCGGGTGCACCGAGCCGGGCTTCCCCGACCGGATGTCGCCCTTCTTCACCCGCCTTGGCACCAACGCGATCGACGACAATGACTGAGGAGGATGACGACTGACCGACCAAGGTGTGTGAGGTATGTCCTTCATCCTTTCTCCAGGAGTTTCAGCAATGGCCGGTACGCTTCGCATCAGCCCCTTCACCCGCATCGAGGGCCACCTCGATATCGAGGTGACCATCGCCCGCTTCAACGGCACGCTCCGCGTGGTCGACGCGAAGAGCGAAGGCACCCTGTTCCGGGGCTTCGAGCAAATCCTCCAGGGCCGCGACCCGCGAGACGCGTCCCACTATACCCAGCGCATCTGCGGCGTGTGCCCCGTGTCCCACGGGATGGCCGCGTCGAAGAACCTCGAGAGCGCCTTCGGCGTCCTCCCGCCCGACAACGGCCGCATCCTGCGCAACTTCGTCCTCGGGGCCAACTTCCTCCAGAGCCACATCCTCCACTTCTATCATCTCACGGCGCTCGACTACATCGACACCACGGGCATCCTCGACCTGTCGCCGTGGAAGCCGCGGTTCGTCACCCCCGACATGGTCGGCGGCGCCACCGCGGCCAGCCTGGTCGAGCACTACGTCGCGGCCCTCGCCATCCGCCGCAAGGCCCATCAGCTCGGCGCCATCTACGGCGGCAAGCTGCCCATGGCCCCGTCGCTGGTGCCCGGCGGGTGCAGCGAGGAGATCACCAAGTCGAGCATCGAGGCCTGCCGCGCTCTGCTCACCGAGATCAGGGGCTTCGTCACCGACGTCCACCTGCCCGACCTCGATGCCGTCGCCGGCGCCTTCCCGGAATACGCGTCCATCGGCCGCGGCTCGGGCAACCTGCTGGCCTACGGGGTCTTCGATCTCGACGCCGCGGGCATCGGCAAGCTCCTCAAGCGCGGCGTCTACACCGACGGCGAATACCGCGACCTCGATGTGACCGCCATCGACGAGGATGTGAAGTACTCGTGGTACGGCGGCGCCTCGGCCGCCAGCGCGAGCACCAGCCGCACACGGCTCGTCGGCGCATCGAGCAGATCGTCGCGCAAGCTCTCGGCGGTGAAGGCCCGCCGCATGACGCTCTCGGCGTACAAGGCCACCTCGGGCGGGTCGACGTCGGCCACCGTGGCCTCGCCTCAGCCCGACAAGGCCGGCGCCTACTCGTGGGTCAAAGCCCCCCGCTACGATGACACCGTCTGCGAGGTGGGGCCGCTGGCCCGCATGTGGGTCAACGGCGACTACCGCGAGGGCATCTCGGTGATCGACCGCCTGATGGCGCGCGCCGTCGAGACCCAGGTCGTCGCCGAAGCGATGGACGAGTGGCTCGACCAGCTCCGCCCCGGCCAGCCGACCTACGTGCCACACGACCTGCCCCGCGCGGCCAGCGGCATGGGCCTCACCGAGGCCCCCCGCGGCGCCCTCGGCCACTGGCTCGAGATCGACGGCTCGAAGATCGCCCGCTACAACGTCATCACC
>JADHXT010000122.1 GCA_016782825.1 Candidatus Brocadiia bacterium
TGTTCTTCGACAGCCACGTCGAGTTCAAGACCAATACCGAGCTCGACCTCGTGAACGGTGTCGGCCTCGCCGGAAGCATCCTCGAAAGGCTGAGGAACTAAGGCAGACCGAACACGTCGCCTATGGGGAAAGACCCGCCGATCACGGCGGGTCTTTTCTTTTTGCTCTCTTTGGCCGGCCCCGGTCCACCTTACCGTTCCCGCCAGCCGCCTCACCGCAGTACGGGGCCGCCCTCGCGTCGCTTCATCCACCCGTCCACCCAGGGATACCGCTGCACAAGCGTGCGGAACGCCTCGTCGCCATTCTCACGCTGCTCCTCGTACAGCCCCCGAGCCCGCGCCACCTGCGTGTGAGCCGCTTCGCGCATGCCGCGTCGCTCATAGGCCTCGGCCAACCGTGCATGCACGTCCACCCGCCGGGGCCACACCGACGCCGTCCGTTCATATACGGCCAGCGCCTCGTCGCTCCTCCCCCGCCTCTCGAGGCGCCGACCCACCCTGTCGTACGTCATCAGCATCCCCTGCCGCACCAACGAGCGGTGCTCGTCTCTCTCCGACCATGCCGTGCCACCTGGAAGCAGCACGTCCATGTACAGCCGCCATGCCCGAAGCGGCGAGCCGTTCTCGATATACACCGCCGCCAGGCCGATCCGCGGCACCGGCGCGCCCGGCCACTTGGCCACGCCATCGTGCCAGAACTCCCGGGAGTTTGCCCACACGCGGTTACGTGCATGAGTCGTCACCGCCATCAAGGCCAGCACCGCGACAGCACACGCCACCACGAGCCGCCGCCGTGCCTTGGCCAGATCGCCCAGCAACGCCGCGCCGAATGCACACGCCCCCACAATGGGCATGTACAGATAGCGCTCGGCCACGAGCATGCTCAACGGGATGATCTGCGACACCGGGAGCAGCAGCAGGAACCACCAGCCCAGCCAGAGCACAGCCGTCCGCCGCAGCGGAGCGGACCACCACACCAACGCCAGAACGGCCACAAAGGCCGCCAGGCTCGCCACGGCCACGCCGAATTCATCCGCCCAGCTCACCGGCGGCCGTGCGTGCGGCGTGGACAGATGGACAGGCAGGAACAGCAGCCGCCAGTACGTGGCGAAGGCCCACGGCATGCTCGCCACCCGCTGCCCCAGAGCCGTGGGCTTCACCACACCGGCTTGCTGTGCCACATGGAAGTGCACCGCCACCATCGCAGCGGCCACCAGCCCGTGTGGCACGCAGACCCGCAGCCGCCGCCACACCGCCGTCCCCTTCTCATCTCTGGAGAGCAGCACAATCAGGCCCAGCACCGCCGGCAGCATCATCCCCGATGCCTTCGACAACATGGCCGCGGCGAACAGCAGCACGGACGCGACGTAGGCCCCGCGCCGCCATCGGCGCCCCTCCTCATACCACAGGAACGCCAGCAGCGACCACAGAAAGAAGCATCCGTACAGCACATCGCGCCGCCCCGCCGCCCAGCTCACGGCCTCCACCTGCACCGGATGCACGGCGAACAGCGCCGCCCCGAGCCACGCCAGCGGCGCCCCACCCACCAGCCGCAGCAGCACCGCGTAGACCAGCACCACGTTTGCCGAGTGGAGCGCGATGTTCGTCAGGTGATAGCCGAACGCGTTGAGCCCCCACACCTCGTAGTCGACAGCATAGCTCAGCATGCGCAACGGCAGCCACGTGTCGTTGTTCAAGTGCGTGAACGCTCTGCCCACCGTTGGCCAGGACAGGGAGCGGATGGCGCCGTTGTTCTCGATGAGCGGCCAATCGTCGAAGTTCACAAACTCGTTCTCGAGCGCCGAGGAGAAGACGCCGACCGTGAGGAGCACCAGCGCAGCACAGGCTACGACATGCCGCATCCCGTGCGACATGCCCAGCTTGCGGTCGGCCTCGTCTCTGGCTTCCATATCGGTCTACCGCTCGGGTGGAGTGTTGGCGAAAGGCGGCGCCTGGGCGACGTACCGTGCCAGGCGCCCATAGCCCTCGGGGCTCAGATGGATGAAGTCGATCGGGATGGCCTTCCCCCCTTGCGGCGCGGGCCGCCAGAAGAGCCGCTGCGGCATCCCTTCGCTCTCGAACAGGCGGGCCACATCCACGAGGCACGCGCCGGTGGCCTGGGCCACCTCTCGCACCCGCTCGTTGTACTGCCGATGGACGCGGTTCACCGCCTGCACGGCAGAAGCGTCGCCCCCAAGGCTCTCCGCCACGTCGGGGATGCCGCGCTTCGTGCCGAGTTCCAGGTAGCTCGCCGCCGTGAGCAGGATGGCCTGCCCTCCCTTGCGTCTCACAAGCTCGACCATGGCCTTCAGATTGCCCTCGTACTCACCGACGGGCACGCGCAGCTTTCCCGTAGCAGCCGCGCCGATGGCGTCTCCGCGCTCGACCGCCACGGCAGCACGGCGGCCCCGCACCTGACGCCACGCACGCACGAAGAGCTGGACCACCTTCGACCACCCGAGCCACGCCCGCACCCGCTCGACAGCCGAGCCCGACACCTTCCGGTCGGTACCACCCGCCCGGGCACTCCAGTGGTCGTTCCAGCCGAAGTAGACGACGAGCACGTTGGGCCTCAGGTGGATGAGCTCCTGCTCGAGCCACGCCCGGCCCTGGAACGAGCTGTAGCTTCCCACACCTGCGTTGATCACCTCGAACGTGCGTGTGGGGTATCGCTCGGCCAGGGCACTCGCCAACTGGCGCGGGTAGGTCTGGTCGGGAGCGTCCAACAGGTCGCCTGCGGTGCAGGAGTCGCCCAGGCACACCACTCGCACGACGCCGGGGGCCTTCTCCAGTTCGAGCTCCGGCCCGAGGAAGCCACGTGAGTTGACCCGAAACGTCTCCCCCACATATCCTGGCCGGTTGCGCCAGCCCAGCACGGGGTCGCGCACGAGCCTGTCGGCCATGATCTCGATGCCCGCGACGTGGAGCAGCCCTTCTGCCACCACGAACGAGAAGACGAGCGCCACGGCCGACAGCAGCAGCTTGCGCCGCGCGGACGGGCGTTTCTTTCCTGGGGGAGGCGCTTCGCCCGTCCCCGGTGCGTCGTGCAGCTTGGGTGTCATTGCCGCTCCTCGGCACGGAGCACCGCGCGTGGCTCGGCCGCGGCCCCGTCACACCACGTCGGGTTCGTCCGCGGCGACTGCCTCCTGATGCTCGCGGCACACGGCGGTGCGGGCAAACGCCGCCACCTCAGCAGGAATCCGCAGTTGCGGCACTTCGAGCCCACCTCCCCCCACCAGCAGGAAGTCCACGTTCTCGATCTCATCGAGCAGGTAGCCCATGAGACGTCGCAGCCCCTGACCCGACAGCCCCATCTGCCGCCGGCGCTCCTTGCTCTGTCGGCCGAGGAGCGTGAGGTACAGGGTCACGAAGCCACACAGGAATGTCCGCAGTTCCTGGTTCAGCGCTTCCCGAGCGAACTTGAGTTCCCTGCTTGCCTTCCGTAGCTCGTGGAAGAGCTCGCCCAGGGTCCGCGCTCTCTCAGGGAAGGTGTCGGCCACGTTGCCCCAGTCGTTCTCGGCGCGCAGCACGGTGCGTTGTCCATCCGTGTGGAACGAGAGGCCGTCTGCACCGTGTTGCTTGATCTCGTAGTCCACGCGCAGGCTGTCCAAGCTCTGGTGGAACTCCTCCTGGAGTGAATTGTGCTGGCCCGCGATGGCCGTGGCCTCGGTCGTCGCTTGGGCCACATGTGCATCCGAGCGCGCGAGCGACGCCCACTGCCGCAAGATCGCGTGTGTGTCCGATGCGCCATCCAGCACGCGGGCCACGCCGGTGGACTTGCGCATGGCCCGCTCGTTCTCCGCCAGCTCGGCCACCGGCAAATCGGCCAGGAGCATCTGGCGGCAGGTATCGAAGCCGATGGGGCCGTCGTGCATGCCTCGCGTCCAGCGTCGGCTCGCGGGGCTGTTGCAGAAGGCCTGGAGCTCCTCGTCGAACACGTCGTCGTCCAGCGTGTCGGGGTCGTTGCCCAGTCCTTCGCGGAGGAGGAAGCGCGCGTAGATTCTGTCGAGTTCCTTGGCTTCAGCGCCCGCGCGCGTGAGGTCGGCTCGAGCTCGGCGCAGCGACGTGAGGGCGCGGCGGTCGTCCGCGGCCGACATGCCTTGGGTTTCCAGTTCCACCACCGTGGCCTGGAGCCGGCTCACGTCACGGTGCTGTTCGTCGATGCGGCGCCGAAAGTCGTGCACCGAATCCGTCACATGCTGGTCCATGCTGGGCTCCGCTTCCGCGTCCGGCCCGCGTCCTATGCCGGCGGCTCGTTGCTGCCATCGGCCGGCGCGTCTGCTGCGGGTTCGCTTCGGCTCTCTTCGTCGCGTTCGCTGCGCAGGATGGCAAGGCTCTCTCTGGCCGAGCGCTGTTCGGCTTCCTTCTTGTTTCGCCCCCATCCCGTGCCGTATTCCGTGCCATTGACCACGGTGACGACACGGAACGACTTGGCGTGGTCTGGGCCGGCTTCCTCCACCACGCGGTATGTGGGCGTGCAAGCCAGCTCGCGTTGGGCGATCTGCTGGAGTACGGACTTGTAGTTCTCTTCGTGCTTGGTCTGCTGTGCCGCCTCGATGTCCTCTTCGAGGCAGCGAAGCACGAAATCGCGCGCCTCGGCCAAGCCTTTATCCAGGAAGATGGCTGCCACGAGGGCTTCGAACACATTGGCGACCACGGAGCGCGGCAGCGTATCGACCTCGCCCATGCCGCGCCCGACGGAGAGGAACCTGTCCAGCCCCAACGCCCGGCTGTGCAGCACGAGCGTGCGTTGGCTCACCACCACGCTCTTGGTGGCGGTCAGCTCGCCCTCGGTCTGGTCCAGGTACTTGTGGAAGAGGTGCTCGGAGACCACCATGCCCAAGACGGCATCGCCGAGGAACTCGAGGCGCTCGTTGCTCAGCCCGAGGTCGTCCCGATTCGACGAATGGGTGAGGGCCTTCTGGAGCCAGAAGGGGTCGTCAAACGTGTAGTTGATCGCTTGCTGACAGGTCTGGAGACGGTCCGGCTCCATCATCGCTCCTCATTCGAAGACCGTCCTCACCGCATCGATCCAACTGTACCACATAGGGCAGCGGCGCGTCAAGTGCAACGCTTGCGTCCTCCACCGGTCATGGCTATACTCGATTCGCTTATTCGCTTTCTGCCTCTGCTACACAATTCGCATCGGGGTCTTGCCATGAGCATTCTGGGACTCGACATCGGCACCACAGGGTGCAAGGCCGTCGTCTTCGCCGACGATGGCGCCATCCTCTCGTCCGCCTACCGGGAATACCCCTTGATCTTCCGTCGCCCGGGATGGGCGGAGATCGACAGCAACGTCATCTGGGCCGCCGTCGAACACGTGGTGCGCCAGGCGGCCGCGGAAGCGAGCGATCCCGTGCAGGCGCTCAGCGTGTCGGTGTTTGGCGAGTCGTTCCTGCCCGTGGACGAGAACGGGAAGCCGCTGTATCACACCATCCTGTCCTTCGATGCCCGTGCCGGAAGGCAGGCCGACTCACTCACCGAGAAGCTCGGCAGGAAGGCCATCTTCGAGATCACGGGGATGCCTCAGCACTCGAGCTACACGCTGAACAAGGTGATGTGGCTCCGCGACCACGAGCCCGAGCTATTCCGCAACACGTGGAAGATGCTGCTGTGGGAGGACTACTTCTTCCTCAAGCTCGGCCTCGAGCCCCGCGTGGACTACTCGGTGAGCGGGCGCACCCTGGCGCTCGACATCCGCACCAAGGAGTGGGCACGCCCTCTGTTCGACGCGGCCGACCTCGACCCCGAGATGTTCGCGCGGCCCTGCCCGTCCGGCGAGTTGCTCGGCGAGGTAGGCCCCAGCGCGGCGGCGGCACTCGGGCTGCCGGCGGGGTGCAAGGTGGTGGCCGGTGGCCACGATCAGCCTGCCTGCGCGCTGGGCGCCGGCGTGGTGGCCCCAGGCGTAAGCACCGACACCACGGGCACCGTGGAATGCATGACCATGGCCATGGCCGAGCCCGTGCTCACCGATGCGATGCTGGCCTCGAACATCTGCGTGTATCCCCACGTGGTGCCCGGCCGCTACGTGTCGCTGGCCTACCTGTATACGGCAGGCAGCATCCTGCGGTGGTTCCGCGACCAGTTTGGCCACGACGCCCTGGCCGAGGCCGCCGCGAGCGGCCGCGATGTGTACGAGCTGCTCATCGAGAAGGCGCCCGACGGCCCCATCGACCTCTTCCTCCTGCCGCACTTCGCCGGCAGCGGCACCCCCTACCTCGACTCCGACTCCCGCGGCCTGCTCGTCGGGCTCACGCTCAACCACACCCACGCCGACGTGTGCCGGGCGATCCTCGATGGCGTCGCCTACGAGATGCGGATGAACCTGGATGCCGTGCGCTCCGGTGGGCTCCAGGTGGCCAAGTTCAATGCCATCGGCGGCGGCTCGCGCTCCGACCGCTGGTGCCAGACCAAGGCCGACGTGACGGGCCTCCCCGTCGACGCGCTCGACGTCAGCGAGGCCGGCTGCCTCGGCGTGGCCATGCTCGCCGGCACCGCCAGCGGTGTGTGGCCCACCCTCGACGACGCCATCGCACAACTCGTCAGAGTCCGCAAGTCCTTCGAGCCTTCGCCCGACAGCCAGCGCGTGTACGACCACGCCTTCCAGGTCTACCAGCGCATCTACGCCACCTGTGCCGACCTCAACCACAGCGTCGCGGCACTGGCCACACAGCTTCACGACCTGCGGGAGGACAACGCGTAAGGAGGCCGGCATGCGCATCCTCGCCATCTACGGCAACCCGAAGCACGGCGGCTTCGTGCACGACTGCGTGGACCACGTGGCCGAGCGCCTTGCCGCGCTGGGGGCTGAGGTGGACCGCCTGTCGCTCGTCGACGCCCACATCGAGGAGTGCGCGGGCTGCTTCACGTGCATGCGCACCGGCCAGTGCCCCCTGGACGACGACGTGGCGAACATCATCGAACGCATGCGACAGGCCGATGCCTTCGTGACCGGCGCGTCCGTGCGCAACGGCTACTTCCCCGCGCTCTACAAACGGCTCTTCGAGCGCATCACCTACATCGTGGGCTTTGGGCGGGAGCTTTGGGGCAAGCACGTGCTCGCCATCGGCGCCGTGGGGATGGCCACGGGCAAGAAGCACCTCGGGCGGATGCTCACCTTCCACGGCTTTGTGACCCACGTGGTCGACTACCTGTTTTTCCGCACAGGCATCCCCACGAGCATCCGCGTGGACGACGTGGCGGGCCGACTCGACCGATCCGCCGACCGCCTCCACTCCGCCATCGAGCGCAAGGCTCCCCTGCCCCTCCTCACGCGCCTGGGTGGAGCGCTCGACAACTTCGCCATCCGACGCTTTATGCTGAAGTCGAACCCGGATGGAGTATACGACTACGTGATCCAGCGTTGGAAGCAGCAGGGCTGGATGTAGCTCACGTCGCCGCCAGCGGCTCCGCGTCACGACTGGGTGAGCTTCTTGATTTCGGCCATCAGCTCGTCGGCAAGACGCTCGTGTGGCACTTGGCGCAGCAGCTTGCCCTTGCGAAAGAGGTACGCCGAGCCCTTGCCCCCCGCGACGCCGATGTCGGCTTCCTTCGCCTCGCCTGGCCCGTTCACCACGCATCCCATCACGGCGATGGTGAGCGACGGCGGCGCGCCCCGCACCATCTCCTGCACGCGCTCCACCAGTGCTGCCAAGTCGTATTCGCATCGGCCGCACGTGGGGCAGGCGATGATTTCCGGATGCCTTCGCTCCCTGAGTTCCAAGGAGGCCAGGATGTCGTAGGCCACGTCGATCTCACGCTGAGGCGGCCCGGTGAGCGACACGCGGATCGTGTCGCCGATGCCATCGGCCAGCAGGATGCCCAGCGCCACGGCCGACTTGATGGTGCCCACGCCCGGCGGCCCGGCCTCGGTGACGCCGAGATGCAGCGGGTAGTCGCAGCGCGTCGCGATCGCGCGGTTGGCTTCGATCGTGGCCAACACGCTGGAGGCCTTCAGCGACAGCACGATGTCGCTGAATCCGAGGGCCTCGAACTGCGCGCAGTACTCGAGTGCCGTGTCGACCATGAGCGGCACGAGTTCCGCTTCGTCGTCCACCACTTCGAGTTGCTCGCGCTCGCGCACGGAGCCGGAGTTGACGCCGATGCGGATGGGGATGCCGGCGTCCCCTGCCGCTCGCACCACTTGGCGCACATACTCGGGTTTCTTGAGGTTGCCGGGGTTCAGGCGCAGGCCGTCGACGCCAGCCTCGATGGCGGCCAGGGCGAGGCGATGGCTGAAATGGATGTCGGCGATCAGGGGGCAGTGGATCTCGGCCCGTATGGCCGACAGGGCCTCAGCCGACGCGCGGTCCGGCACGGCCACCCGGACGATCTCGCAGCCGAGGGCCTCCAGCTCGAGGATTTGTGCCACGGTGGCCGCCACGTCGGCCGTTGGCGTGTTGGTCATCGACTGCACGGCGATCGGATGATCGCCGCCGATGGGTACGCTGCCCTTGCGGACGACTCGCGTTGTTCGACGCTTGCTCATGGCCCACCGCCAGATGCCGTGTGGCGCGCTACTTGGACTTCATGAAGTCGGGGTCTTCCTTGAGCTTGGCTCGGACTTCCTCGAACATCATGTCGACCGCGGGGTGGTCGCTTGGCCAGGCGCGCTGGGTGTGGTCGGGTGCGGAGCGCATCTTCTGAAGCTCGGGCTCGAACTCGACGA
>JADHXT010000123.1 GCA_016782825.1 Candidatus Brocadiia bacterium
ACTGCTCCAGAAGAGCTGGGGCACTGCCGTCAGGGGCAGCATCATCGCCGCCTACAGCGACATGATGCCGCTCAAGGACCCCGCAACGGGGCGGACGGTGCACATCGCGGGCGTACAGGGCCGCATCGAGCGCGGGGGAAAGGACAAGAAGTACCGGCGGGACACATTTTTCGGCTGGTATGCTGGGGGCTCGTACCTCATTCGGGAATCCGACCGAAGCTATCGGCTGAAGGAAGTCAACGGACGCTGGGCGCCCGGTAAGCCCAAGCTGGTGGCTCCGCGGGCCTCCGTGGTCTCACCCTTCCCGGATGATGCCGGCGGGCAGGTCTACTTCGCCGGATTCGACGCGAACTTCTTCCCAGCGCTCGACACGGCCTGGGTCTTCCGCGCTCCAGTTGAAACAGTGCTGAGTGCCGCCCCGTGAGGCCATCGGGGGAATCATCAACAGACCTTCGGAACTGGTTGAGCTGGTGGCCATGGCGGTGGTGTTCTCGCAGGCACATGCGGCTGCGCCGGAGCCGCCCCAAGGACGCGCGCCCCGGGCCGGGACCGTTGAGCTGACCTGTGTGGACGATCAGGCCTGCGCGTACGGCACGTTCCAGAGCCATAGCCAGAAGCTCGTTTCCAGCCCCAACGGCATCTTCATGGCCTGTCTCCGCGAGGACAATGAGAAGGACAATAAGAGGCCCAATGTGTGGCGGCTGGTCCACACCACAGACGGGGGCAGAACGTTCGCCACCGTTTGCGAAGGCCATGAGACTGAAACACGTGTTGCTTGCGGACGAGAGCCGACGCCAAGCCTGATCCCAAGGTCACCTGCCTGTATCCGAGGTGGGTCAGCGACGAGAGCGCCGTCACCTGCCACTGCAACAAGACGCCTCGTGGCGTTGCAGCGCCGCGGCCCCCGATGCAGTCCTTGCAGCGCTCCCGCAGCACCCGCAGCTTGAATCGTGGACCACTTCCCTGCGTCCCCATCGCCGCGTCTCCTGGCTCGGGGTCTGGTGGAGCTATCCGCGACACGCCGCCTGCCACAGCCGGCATGCACCACCAGAGATGATCCGTCTAATGGTTGGGGTTGTCGTGGGACGTGCCGTGGCGGACGCCACGCGGGCGGGGGGATGGGGCTGTCAAGCCATCGCAGCTTCCAGGCGGCCCGACAGCCCCGTCGATGCGGCGTGCCTGTCGCCCCCGGCGTTGGATCAAAGCCCGTGCAGTTGGCGGGGGGGCAGTCACTGCTTCACCGCCTTGACAGGCTCGATGCTGCACCTAGGATGGATGGCGAACATCGCGTGCCTGTGACGAGTCTGGGAGACCCATGAGCCATCTCTGCCCCACGCTTGCCTTGGCCGGCATCGTGTGCTCAGCCAGCCTGGCGTCTGCGGCCGAGCCGAGGCCCGAGGTGTTCCCGAGCCGCCGCGACGCAGCCTCGATGCTGATCCGCTACTTCGAGCGGACGTGCACGCCGAAGCCCTTCGAGATCCGGGAAGCCGAGGCGTTCCGCGCCCATCAGCGCGAGCTGAGGACGAGGCTCCTCGCTTGTGCGGGGCTATGGCCGCTGCCAGAGCGGGTCCCGCTGGACGTTCATGCCAGCAAGCCGCTCGACCACGAGTGGTGCACGATCCGGCGCATCTACTACAGGCTCTGGCCGGGCGTCTACGGCGACGGCCTGCTGTTCCTGCCCAAGGGGACTGGCAAAGGCCCCGGCCCCGCCGTGCTCTGTCCACACGGGCATTGGCGGGATGGCAGTGCGCATCCCGAGGTCCAACGACGCTGTCTGGTCCTCGCAAAGCTGGGCTACGTCGTCTTCTCGCCCACGCAGGACCATTACGAGGACCCTGCCCTGGGGATCTCGCATCAGACCCTGATGGTCTGGGGCAACATGCGGGCGTTGGACTACCTCCAGAGCCTGCCGCAGGTGGACGGCACGCGCATCGGCTGCGCAGGGGCGTCGGGCGGCGGCCTCCAGACGCAGATGCTCGTCGCGGTGGACGCACGCGTGAGGGCCGCGACCATCTGCGGCATGACGTGCGACTATCGTGAGATCGTCTTCCCCGGGCGCACCCACTGCGGCTGCAACCACTTCCCGAGCATCATGCGCTACACCGACGAGCCAGAGATCAGCGCGCTCGGCCTCCCGACGCCAGTCCAGTATCTGACGATGAACGACTGGACGCGGAGCTTCGCGAAGAACAACTACCCGACCATCCGCCGGCTCTACGAGGCCAACGGCCTGAAGGGCCGAGTGGACTGCAAGTACTGGCCCACCGGGCATTCGTACGACAAGCCCAAACGCGAGCGCACCTATTGGTGGATGGACAAGTGGCTCCGCGGCATCGGCCGCGGGGAGCCCATCGCGGAGCCCGAGGTCAAGACGCTCCCGGTCAAGACGCTGCTGGCCCTCGAGGCCGCGGTGCCTGCGAGCCGGGGGTTCCGTCACATCACGCGGCTGTACGAGAAGACGGTCCGCTACGCCACGCCCCGGTTCGTCGACCGACAGGCGTGGGTGTCCTATCGCGACGCCATGCGCTCGAGCCTGCGGGAGCTGCTGAGCACACCGGCGGCGAGCCCGAAGGCGGAGACCGAGCGCATCAGCGTCGGAGACTTCGCCGGATTGGCCATCGAGCGGCTCCTGTGCGCCAGCGAGGAAGGGATTCTCGTCCCTGTCATTGTGCTGCGGCCCGCCAATGCAGAGGGCAAGCTCCCCGCCGCGATCCTGTGCAGCGATGCCGGCAAGGCCGCGCTGCGGGCAGCGAAGGGGGCGGGTTCGGCGATGGCGCTGGCTCGCGCGGGTTCCCTGGTCGCGCTGCCCGATGTGCGCTTCGTGGGTGAGCTCTCGCTGAGCGCCTTCGCGGGCCAGAGCAAGAAGCTGGTGCAGTTCAGGCCATGCAGCCCGCTTCCCGAAGGGAAGCCGAACACGTTCCGCGCGGCCTGGGAGCGGAACGCGATGCTCTGGGGGCGCCCGCTCCCGGGCATGGCGGCCACCGATCTCCGCTGCGTGGTGGCCTACGTGGCTCGGCGGGACGATGTGGATCGTCGTCGGATCAGGCTGGTCGCGCGCGGCAACGTCGCCGTGGCGGCCCTCTTTGCCGCGGCGGCCGATGAGCGGGTGAGTGCGTTGGACATCCACCTTGGCGGGCGATGCTTCGAGACGCGCAACCTGCCTCTGGTGCCCTTCGTGCTCAGGCACGGCGACGTGCTTCAGTGGGCAGCGCTTCTCGCCGACCGCCGGCTGACCCTTGGGGGAGTTCCCAAGGAGGCAGGCGATCCTGAGTGGCTGCGCCATGCCTTCGAGGCGGTCGGGAACGCCGGAGGGCTCAAGCTGCCCAGCGGCCGGAGCCGCGAGGGCAACTGACGATCATCCGCGGAGGCAAGACGCTCCTCGCGAGCTGATGACGCTCGTGCGGCGCGATGGAGGAGTAGAGGCTCCCAGCGCAACATGCGCGCAAGATGCGCGCATGTTGGGCCGAGGAAAACTCGGACTGGGCACACCTTATGGGATCGAGCGGCCTTGCGGTCGATCCCGTAAGGCTTGCTCTTCGCTGGCAGGTGGTGTCGCTGCGGAACTCTTGAAGAGGCAAGCAAAACCAACGGAGTTGGCTTTGTTTTCTAGTGTGCCCAGCCCGAGTTTTCCTCTTTGGTTGCGGCCAGGGGCCGCGTTAGGGTCGAACGGTGAATGAGCAGCATTCAGCAGTGATTGCGTCCGAGCTCGGCGTGGGCGCCCAGCAGGTGTCGGCGACCGCCGCACTGCTGGACGACGCCTGCACGGTGCCCTTCATTGCGCGGTACCGCAAGGAGGCCACGGGCGGCCTCGACGAGGTGGCCATCGCGGCCATTCGCGATCGCCTCGTCCAGCTCCAGGCCCTCGACGCGCGGCGCAAGGCCATCCTCAAGTCGCTCGACGAGCACGGCAAGCTCACCGACGAGCTCAGGGCGAAGGTCATGGCCGCCGAGACCCTTGCCCTCCTCGAGGACGTGTATCTGCCATACCGTCCCAAGCGCCGCACCCGCGCGACCATCGCGAGGGAAAGGGGCCTGGAGCCCCTGGCCGAGGTCTTGCTTGCCCAGGGTGAGGGCGACCCCGCCGCGGCGGGAGCGGCCTACATCGACGCCGAGAAGGGCGTCGCGTGCGTCGAGGATGCCCTCGCGGGTGCCCGGGACATCATCGCGGAAGGGGTTGCTCAGGACGAGACGGCTCGAGGGCACATGCGCGATCTGTTCAAGGCCAGGGCGAAGTTCCGCTGCAAGGTGGTCGCCGACAAGCAGGCCGACCCGGGGGCCGCGAAGTTCCGTGACTACTTCGACTGGGAGGAGCCCGTGGCCGCGGCGCCGTCGCACCGCATCCTCGCCATCCGCCGCGGCGAGGAGGCAGGCTTCCTCACGTTCCGAATCGCCCCGCCTGAGGAGGAGGCCATCGCGCTTCTCGACAGGCTGTTCGTCAAGGGAGCGAACGCCGCCGCCGAGCAGGTGCGGCAGGCGATCCAGGACGGATACAAGCGCCTCCTCTGCCCATCCATCGAGACGGAGGCACGCGTTGGGACCAAGAAACGGGCCGATGAGGAGGCCATCCGCGTCTTCGCCGAGAATCTCCGCGAGCTCCTCCTCGCTCCCCCACTCGGCCAGAAGGCCGTGCTGGCCATCGACCCCGGCTTCCGTACCGGCTGCAAGGTCGTGTGCCTCGACCGCCAGGGCAAGCTGCTGCACTACGAGGCCATCTTCCCCCACGAGCCGCAGAAGCAGGCCGATCGGGCCGCCGCGACGCTCGCCGAGCTCTGCGAACGGTTCCACGCCGCGGCCGTCGCCATCGGCAACGGCACCGCGGGCCGCGAGACCGAGGCACTCGTCCGCGGCCTCGACCTGCCAGGCAAGCCCACCGTCGTCCTGGTGAACGAGAGCGGCGCATCGGTCTACTCGGCCTCGGAGGTCGCACGCGACGAGTTCCCCGACCACGACGTGACCGTCCGCGGCGCCGTGTCGATCGGCCGCCGTCTCATGGATCCCCTCGCCGAGCTGGTGAAGCTGGACCCCAAGTCGATCGGCGTGGGCCAGTATCAGCACTACGTCGACCAGACCGCGCTCAGGACGAGCCTCGCCGACGTCGTGACAAGCTGCGTCAACCGGGTTGGCGTCGAGGTCAACACGGCGAGCAAGGAGCTGCTCGTCTACGTGAGCGGCCTCGGCCCCACGTTGGCCGCGGCCGTCGTGACGTACCGCAACGGCCACGGCCCGTTCCGCACGCGGCGGGAGCTGATGAAGGTCCCCCGCCTCGGGCCAAAGGCCTTCCAGCAGGCGGCAGGCTTCCTCCGCATCCGCGGCGGCGACAACCCTCTCGACGCCAGCGCCGTCCACCCCGAGAGCTACCCCATCGTCAGCGCCATGGCGCGGGACACCGGCTGCTCCGTGACCGACCTGGTGAACAGCCCCGACCTCCGTTCCCGCATCTCGCTTCAGAAGTACGTCACCGATACGGTCGGTCTCCCCACCCTCACCGACATCGTCGACGAGCTCGCGAAGCCGGGCCGCGACCCGCGCGAGGGATTCGAGCCTTTCGCCTTCGCCGAGGGGGTGAACGCCCTCGAGGACCTCGAGCCTGGCATGCGGCTCCCCGGCGTCGTCACCAACGTCACCCGCTTCGGCGCCTTCGTCGACGTCGGCGTCCACCACGACGGCCTCGTCCACATCAGCCACCTCGCAGACCGCTTCGTCCGCGACCCGAGCGAGGTCGTCAAAGTCAACCAGAAGGTGCAGGTCCGGGTGCTCGACGTGGATCTGGAACGGAAGCGGATTGCCCTGTCGATGCGTGACGAGGGGCCGCCGAGACCGTAGACAGGCCACGGCCGTGCAGGAGCACATGCGGCATCTCGTCGGTGGCTGGGGCTACGGCAGGGACGGGACAAGGCAGCCGTTCGGTGAACGACAGACCGGATGGGTCCGGGGAGCGTCCGGTGGCGGGGGAGGATGGTCTCCTCTGCTCTACGGGTGCGGCCGTCCGGTCCGCGCCATCGGTGACAGATCGCCCTGCCGCGTGGCACATGTCCCCGTTGGGTGCGGCGGACGAAAGAAGGGGGTGCAACAGCGGCAGAGGAGCAACACGTCGACGCGCGATCAGGCGCTACTGACGGGTTGCGAGCCGCTTCGCCGGCCGTTCGGGGCGGAACTGGTAGTCGGGCCAGAGGGGGCAGTTGAGGTCGATCCAGCACTTGAGCCGACGCCACTCGTCGCGGGTGAGCTTCACGTCGTTGTGGCCGCCCTCGAGCACCTTGACGACCTTGCTGCGGACGGTTCCGAAGGTCAGCGGAGCCAGCTTCGCGTTCCCGCCCGAGTTGTAGCCCATATCCACCACGTGCACCAAGCCCTGGCGAATGAGGGTCTTGTACGACTCGGGGATGCGGTCGGCATCGAGGTCGCCCCGCAGGTCGATCTTACGCTTGTGCTTGGCGTCGTGGCAGCGGACGCACTTGGCGTCGAGGACGGGCTGCACGACCCGCTGGTAGTCGAGCGGCCCTGTGCCCCAACTCGGCGGGTCGGCCTCGCGGGGCGGGTGCTTGAAGGCGAGGGGGGCCTGGATGGCCGGCGCTTCGCTGCGGTCCTCGTGGCAGCCGATGCAGCTTCGATTCTCGCCGGGCTGGAACTGCACGACGCTGCGCATCCGCTGAACCTCGTTGAGGTTCTCGTCGAGCGCCTCGAAGAAGAGGGTCTTGCCGGCGGGGGCCATGAATTGGGCGGAGCCGTCGGCCTCGACCGGCACGAGCCCGTGGGATGCCTTGGCGACGTAGCTCGGCCAGCCGTAGGGGCCGGCGACGCGATCGACCGGCGCGGCGTACCACTTCTGGAAGTCGGGATGGTCGCGGCGGTAGCCGCCGTTGGGGAGCTCCTGGAGCGGCGAGCGGACCTCCTCGACGATGCGGATGTACTTGACCCGGCCACGCTTGATGGCAGGCTCGATCCCGCGGTAGACGTCCATCATGACGACCCGCGCCTTCGGCTCGTCCCGCTCGTCCTTGGCCAGGTCGGCGAGGCTGATCGGCACGGGCACGGGACGGAACGGCGTGGGGCACATCGAGCCGATGGCCGCGTCGTGGTGGAGCATCTCGCGGTTGCCGAAGCGGTCGATGACGTAGAGGCCGGCCTGGTAGCGCGGGGCGTGGGACACGAGGACGTAGTCGCGGGCGACGGGCACGGGGTCGCGGAAGTACTCCTCGATGGGCCACGAGCCGGGCCACGGCACCTCGGGGGTGAGGCTGGTGATGGCGTCGGGATTGAATCGGCCCTTCGAGAGGTCGATCAGGGTGATGGGGCCGTTGAGGTCGCCGAAGTGGCTGATGAGGGTGCAGCAGATCTCCTGAGTGCCGGGCACCTCGCGGCCGTTGGCGTAGCCGTTGGGCTGGATGATGGTGTTGCCGAAGACGAGGCGCGGCTGGGTGCCGTCGGGGCGGATGGTCCAGAGGGTGTGGCTGAAGTCGGCGCCCTTGTCGATGTACTCGCTGCGGGTCCAGAGGATGCGGCCATCCGTGGTGACCGAGGGCGCCCACTCGCTCAGATTGGCGTAGCTCAGCGGACGGATGTCGCTGCCGTCGGCGTTCATTCGGAAGAGCACCGAGACCTGGGGACGCCAGCACAGGTAGCGGGCCTTGCAGCGCGACGAGACCATGGCGAGGCCGCCGTCGGGCAGCGGGCAGGGCCAGTAGTCGTGCCAGATGCCGTCGGTGAGCTGCTTCACGCCGCTGCCGTCGGGGTTCATGCGGTAGATGTGGTAGTAGCCGGCGGGGGCGGGCCGCCAGGCGAAGTAGATGGCCGTGGCGTCGAAGTTGGCCATCGGGTTGCGGGCGATGCCCCCCTTCGCGTCGAAGAGCTTCGTGAGCGTCGCCTTCTCGGGCGCCAAGCGGTCGCCGTCGCGGGGGATGTCGAGCCTGCACACGGCGCCGCCGCCGCGGTAGCGGCTGTCGAGCAGCACGCTGTAGTTGTGGCTCGGCTCGAAGGCGTGGCGCTTGACGAACAGGATGCGCTCGATGGGCGCCAGCTCCGGCTCGCGGAAGAAGAGCTGCCGCTTGGCGACGCGCGCCTCGAATGCGGCCTGCCGCACGACCGCAGCGTCAGGCTCTTCCTCGGCGAGCAACTCCGCCTGCCGCTTGCGGAACCGCGCTAGCTGGTTCCGCTCGGCGTGGACGTCGCGGCCGAGCTTGGCGAAGCGCTCGATCATCTCGTCCATCAGCGCGAGCGGCCGCTCGAGCGGGTCGTAGCGCAGTAGATTGAGCGTGTAGGTGTCGGCGCCCCCCTCCCCTACGGCAAGCGTGTATTGCGGGCCGATCGCGCCGCGCTCGGCGGGGATGGCGAGGAGCTTCGACTGGCCGGGAGCCAACGTCACGGCCTCGGTGATGCCGGGGGCGTTGCCCATCACCTTGACCGGCTCCTTGCCCGTCGCGGTGACCTTGATGCGGAACGTGCGGCCCACGCATGGGCCTTGCTGGGCAATGGCGAGAGAGGAGAAGGTGAAATGGACGGGGCGGCCGGCGTTGGCGGTGTGCTTGCCGCCCATGCCGAGGCCGACGCGGAGCCCGATCTCCTTGCAGCGAGGGAAGAGCTTGAGGGGGAGCCGCACCTCCCAGCGGGTGAGCGCCTCGTTGTGCGCTCCCTCGATGGTCGCGCGGTCGTCGAGCTTCGTCG
>JADHXT010000124.1 GCA_016782825.1 Candidatus Brocadiia bacterium
CGTCGTCCTCGCCCTCGAATAGACCCCGTCTCGCCCTTCACGCCCATGCAAAGCGGCTTGCGAGCCGGGCTCTCAGCCTTCGCAGGCAGGCCACGAGGACGGAAGGCACCGCGACGCCGAGGCAACGCGATCCCCTGCTCGGACGGCGAATCGAGGACGAGGACGACGACGAGGACGAGGACGACTGAAGACAAGAGCCGGCGCGCCGTTGTCAGGGGCCATACTCGCCGATGCAGGCTGCGCGGGATACTCGCCCCCAAGCGGGCTTGCGGGCCGGTGACACGCTGTGTAGAGTCGCCCCGCCGCGAAGGCCCAAGTGGGGAGTTCCTGACGTCGCCACGCAGAAGGAGCGGCCGCATGGCAGCGAAGCAGTTCGAGCCCACCCTGGCGTCGCTGTTGGACTACGAGTGCCCGACGTGGTTCCGCGACGCGAAGTTCGGCATCTACATCCACTGGGGCGCCTACTCGGTCGCCGAGCGCGCCGAGTGGTACGTCCGCCACATGTACATGGAGGGCCACCCCGACTACGTTCACCACTGCAAGACCTACGGGCACCCGTCGGAGTTTGGCTACAAGGACTTCATTCCGCTCTGGAAGGCGGAGAATTGGGATCCCGACGCGGTGGTCGCGCTCTTCAAGCGCGCCGGCGCGAAGTACTTCACGCCCTGCGCCATCCATCACGACAACTTCGACCTGTGGAACTCGCGGCACCACCGCTGGAACTCGGCGAACATGGGCCCGAAGAAGGACATCACGGGCCTCTGGCGCGAGGCGACGCTCGAGCAGGGCCTCCGCTTCGGCGTGACCACGCATCTGGCGCGCAGCTATAGCTGGATGAACACCAGCAAGGGGGCCGACAAGTCAGGCCCGAGGCGCGGCGTGCCCTACGACGGCGCCGACCCCGAGTACCGCGACTTCTACCACGAGCCCCACCCCGACACCGACCGCCGCCAGCCCTCCAACGCCCCCGAGAGCTGGCGCAGGCAGTGGGCGGCCCGCATCAAGGACCTGATCGACAACTACCACCCCGACCATCTCTACTTCGACGGCGCCATCCCGTTCCGCGGCCAGGACTACGGCCAGACGGGGATGGAGATCCTCGCCCACCTCTACAACGACAGCATGGCGCAGCACGACGGCCGCCAGGAGGCGGTCATGTGCATCAAGCGCGGCGGCGGCACGCATGGCGTCTACGTGGATGGGGTGGCGACGCTCGACATGGAGCGGCATCGAGCCGACGAGATCCTCGCCGATCCGTGGCAGACCGACACGAGCATCGGCCCCTGGGGCTACCGCGCCGGCGCGGCCTATCGGCCCGTGCAGGAACTCGTCCACGAGCTCGTCGACATCGTGAGCAAGAACGGCAACGTGCTGCTCAACGTGCCGCCCAAGGCCGACGGCAGCCTCGACGGCGAGACGGTGGCCCGGCTCGAGGGCATCGGCGACTGGCTGGCCGTCAACGGCGAGGCGATCTACGGCACGCGGCCGTGGCTCACCCACGCCGAGGGCAACGTGCGGTTCACCCGCAAGGCCGGCACGCTCTACGTCACTGCTCTGGAGTGGCCCGAGGCGGGCGGAACGCTCGGAATCCGGTCCTTGGCCCACGGCGAGGGCATCAGCCCCATCGCCGAGGTCACGCTTCTCGGCGGCGACGGCACGCTGCGCTGGGGGCAGGATCAGGACATGCTGCGCCTCGTCATCCCCGAGACGCTGCCCAGCGCCCACGCCTTCAGTTTCCGCGTCGAGTTCGCGACCCCATGAGCCGCCTCGAGCCGCAGCGTCTTGAGCCTCGGCTCTGGTTGGGGTGGCCGGCGAAACGGCACCGGCCAGCCCGTTCGCGGGCGAAAGATGCATAGCCCACGCCTGCCCTGCGGGACTGGCTGGGAGCCTGTCTAGTCCTGAATCAAGCGCATCGCTCCGCGGGAAAGCTCCGGCCCCCACCGACCTTGTGTCGGTGAAGCCAGGGATTGGCAACTAGCGGGCCAGCCAGAGCCAAATGGGGGACCTCGGCTCATGCCTCGCAAGCTGATCTGCGTGGAGCCAGGGAAACTGGTTATGGCAGGAGTTCGAGCTGCCTCCCCTTGAGCCAGGGCAGGTGCGGGTACGTGTGGAGCGCGGCCGCGGCCAAGCACGGCTCGGCCATGTGCCTCGACCCCGCGGACTTCGCTTTCGCCGCCGTCCGCGACGGGCACGCGCGCATCGGGGACGCGGTGGCTCTCTTCGGCCTGCGTGCGATCAGGCTCATGGGTACTCCTACTTCACGGCGATTTCCGACCAGGCCACCCAGCTCGGCGACCGGCGGGTGTCGATACGGAGGGCCGCGACTTGGTCGAGGGCGGGCGCGAAGGAGGCATCGAGCACCTGCCCCGCCTTCGTCGTGCCTTTCCACGTGTGGACGGTCCGCTGCGTGCCGTCGGCGAAAAAGGCCGTGACGACGTGCTCGGTGGCGCCGTTGGGCTGCTGACTGACCGTGGCCGACAGCGCCTTGACGGCACGCGGCTTGTCGAAGTCGAATCGGATCCAGGCGGGAGCGTGGCCTCCGGAGTTCCAGCAGGTGGCGGGGTCGGCGTCGAAGGCGAGCTTGACCTTGTCGGCGCCCGACGAGGCCGTGGCTGCCTTGAATCCCGGGATGCGCACCTGCACGGGCTTGAGCGACGCGACGGCCTTGTCGAGGGCGCCAAAGCCCTGTTGCCACTCGTTGAGGCGGGTCATGCCCTTGGCCTTGGCGGTCTTCTTGAAGCCCGCGAGCACCTCGGCGGGGTCGTCGGAGACGGGCCACGGCGTCTTGGCGGCAGTCGCCGCGCCGCGCATCTCGTTCCAGCGGACCATCAGGGTGTAGAGGATGGGGAGCTGGGCCACCTGCACGCGGAAGCGCAGCGCGTCGTCCTTCTCGACGGCCTTCTCGGCCGCGGCGAGATGCTGCCAGCCCTTGTTGAGGGTGTCGAACGACAGGAAGCGGGCCTTGTGGGACGAGAAGCATCCGAGCTTGTCGCCCGATGCCTCGACGGCGTCGTGGATCACCTTCAGGTGAGCGGTGACGTGAGGCGCGGCGGCGCCGTAGTAGCCGGCGAGGAACTCGTCGATGAGCTTCTGCGCGTCGAGCTTGGGGTTCCACAGGAGCTTGGCGAGCACCCAGGCGCGCAGCTCGGCCATCTCGGCGCCGAGGGTGGTGTAGGCGCCCTGCTCGAAGAGGCCCTTGACGTTGTGCTCGACGAAGAACTTGACGTTGGGCCCCAGCACCCGCAGGTTGGGGTGGGGCATGATGTGGTGGCGGAAGTTGGTGACGTAGTCCCACACGTAGAGCCGCTTGCAGACCTTCGACCAGCCGCGGATGTCGTCGCCGAACGTCGCGTTGCGCGGGTCGCTCAGCGGCTTGGAGAAGGAGCACTCGATGCTGCACAGCCGCACGATGACGTTGGGCCGCGGCTGGACCTTCAGCGGCGGCTTGCGGGTGTACTGGTAGGCCAGGGTGCTGATGGCGACGTGGGGGAACTCCTTCTCGATGTCGGCGGCGACGGCGTTGACGAAGCGGAGCAGGGTGCCTGCGTGGCTGCCCTCCTCCTTGTCGATAGCCGCGCACGTCTTGCACTGGCAGGCGCCGTGCCAGTCGTTCTGCGAGACCGAGGCGATGGTGGCGGTGGGGTTCTTGCGCAGCGTGGCCTTCAGGTTCTTGACGAGCTCGGCTCGCATAGCCTCGTTGGTGAGGCAGAGCTGCGCGCGGTTGTGGGTGCGCGTGCCCTTGATCTCGCTGAACCACTCGGGGTGGGCCTTGAAGTACGTCGCCGGCGGGATGAGCGCGTAGAAGGTGTGGACGAAGCCCTGGTAGCTGATCTTGCCGCCGCGTCGGGCGTCGAGGCGTTCACTGTTGCCGTTGGCCTTGTTGCGAACGGCCCAGTCGCCGTCGAAGGCATCGGTCCAGAACGGCTCGCGGTACTCGAGGGGCGGCACGTAGCGCACGGCCAGAGGGCCGATGGCGAGGGTCGGCTTCTTCGGGATGGTGCTGGCCTTCGACGACCACCAGCGGCAGCCAACGTGGTCCTCGAGGAAGGTGTAGACGGCGTAGAGAGTACCCCGCGGGCGCCCGCCGGCGAGGATCAAGTCGTTGCCGACTGTGCGGAGCACGATGCCGTCGGCGCCGAGGCCGTCGGTCGTGAACCCCGGATCGCCCAGCTTCGCTGCGTCGGGGCCGACGAGCAGGCGCGGTCCCTCGGCTGCACCGGCTACCGTGAACGCCGCGCCGGTGATCTGCTTGAGGAACGCGGCCAGTTCGGCGGCGGCGTGTTTCTCGGGCTCGATGGCGTCCTTCGCCACGACGATCGTGGCCTTCGCGGCGCCCTTGTCGGCGATCTGCATCGCTTCGCCTCCGAAGCAGAGGCCCCCGGCGAACACCAGCGCAACAACGGTCCTTGCGTTCATGGGTGGTCTCCTGCATGTTCCCTACGACCAGAAACACCCGACTGCGGCGGCGATTGCGATGACCATGGAAACCGTGTGACCGGCTCTGAACAGAAGGAAGGCTGCACCCCCGGAAACTGGGACTGAGAGGCATCCCACCGATTAGCACCCTTCCCTTACCAGCAACTGCCTACCCAGCAGTAGCACTCCCGCCCCCTCGGGTCAAGTGCTGGCGTGACGCGACATGAGCTGAGATCCATTGCCGACCTCCATAACCGCCCCCTCGGGAAGTCCTCGGCCAACCACCCTCACCTCTCCCACACCTCGAAGCAACACCCCCGCAGCATCGCCCGTGTCTCATCGTCGTGACTCCAGTACCTCTCAGCCCAGTCCAGGAACTCACAGGAGACGTGGCCCTTGACCCACACCTTGGAATGGGCGACTGAGCCACGGTCCGGTTGATGGCCACCGCCCCGGAACACCCCGGACGAAGGGTGTCGCTTCCACTCTACCCACTTCGCCTTCCTGCCCTCTGACCAGCGGTCTCGTGCACCCGCCTTGTGCCACTGCCTCCTCATCCACCTGTCCAGCTTGGTTCGCCCAACGTTGTCGATGGCGTGCTCGATCTCCTCCTGGCACGCCGACCTGACCGTGTGTCTCTCAACCCTCATCTTCATCCTCTCCCGCCCCGACCCACTCACCCAGAGCCTTCTGCTCCTGCGCCACAACCCTGCCGCACCAGGGGCAGCAAAGGCCCTGCTTCGTGGCCTTCACTGATCCGTCGCACCACGCGCAGTTCATCCTCATCACCTCCGGCCTGCCCAAAGGCAAGCTCGGCTCACGGGACGGTCGAGCTTGCCTCGCGGTGCCTCTGGAGACTCGGTCTGTTGCCGAGCCTCTCTTCTCGTGGATGGGGGAAGAGGGGCGGTTCTGACGTCAGCCGCGATCCCATTTACTTTCAATATTGCAGGCAAATGCCGGGCAATCGCTGCCTCCCAGCCCCTCACCTCTCCTACACCTCAAAGCAACAGTCGCTCAGCATCGCCCGCGTCTCCGCGCCATGGTTCCAGGCGCAGTCCCACCTCGCCTGCGATGCCTTGGCTTCCCGCAGTTGTCCCGGGTCCGCGGGCCATCATCGCGGTTGGTCGCGCCGATGCGCCGATGCACCGATGGCATTCTTGACAGCGTGGACCTCCAGGGCCATGCTGGACGCCGAGCGGGGATCGAACCAGCCTTTGATAGGAGCATGTGCCAGAGAGCTTCCTCGACAGCCTCACCAGTCAAGGAGATGGAGAATGCCCGACCTGAAGGGTACGAAGACCGAGAAGAACCTGTCGGCAGCGTTCGCTGGCGAGTCCCAGGCGAGGAACAAGTACACCTACTTCGCCTCAGTCGCCAGGAAGGAGGGCTACGAGCAAATCGCCAGCATCTTCCTGGAGACGGCAGAGCAGGAGAAGGAGCATGCCAAGCTCCATCTCAAGGCTCTTGGGGGCATCGGAGACAGCGTCGCCAATCTGAAGGCTGCAGCCGCAGGTGAGGACGAAGAGCACACGGACATGTACCCTCGCATGGCGGCTGAAGCCGAGGAGGAGGGATTCGAGGCGATCGCCACCCTCTTCCGAGGGATCGCGTTGATCGAGAGGGATCACCAGGAGCGCTTTGAGAAGCTCCTCAGCAACATAGAGGATGGCACGGTCTTTGCGAAATCGGGACAGGTGAAGTGGCGTTGCCGCAACTGCGGGTTCACGCTTGAGGCACAGGAGCCGTCTCAGTTGTGCCCCGTTTGCAGGCACCCGAAGGCGTACTTCGAGCTTGTCCCGACCAACTTCTGAGGCGGCCTCGGCCTGCTGGCCAGTCGTCACAAGCGGCGCTGACCGACTACCACAGCAACCCCACAAGGCGCCTTGGCTCACGCTGGGGCGCCTTCCTCATGGGACCACGGCGTGCTAGAATGACGCCGTGTGGCAGAGGCCGCGTAGCGCATGGGAACCGCGTGGCGCTTCGGGCTACGCCGGGCACCGCCAACAGCATCGCACCAGGGCGCCCACACCGTGCTTCCCGGCGGCAAAGCACAAGTCGGGTCAGGGGGCTGGGAGCAGCCCACCGTCAGGCGCCTCCGTGGGTTTTCTCCTGGGTAATGCATTTTCCCTGACCCACTTGGCCTGGCTCAACGTAGCTATAACTAGGGGGATTGACCCATGCGAGTAGAGGGTTCTGGCACCGAAGAGCTCTTGCAGCGTGCCCAGAGTGGCGACGGGGTGGCCATGCAGACGCTCCTGGCAAGGCACCGCGACCGGCTGCGGCGGATGATCTCGGTCCGCATGGACCCCCGCCTTGCCCCCCGCGTCGACGCCTCGGACGTGATCCAGGAGACCCTGGCCGAAGCCTGTCGCGAGCTACCCGACTACCTCGATCGCCGACCCTGCCCCTTCTATCCCTGGCTCCGCCAGATCGCCTGGAAGCATCTGGTCGAGCTCCACCGCCGACACGTCAAAGCCCAGCGTCGCACCGTCCGGCGCGAAGCTCGGCTCGAAATGGCCCTCTCCGATCCATCCACGGCTCTCCTGGCCGACCGTCTTGCCGCAAGCGGCACGAGCATCCCTGGCCGTCTGGTGCGTCAGGAACTGCTTGGTCGGCTGCGGCAGGCTCTCGAGGAGTTGGCGCCCCCCGACCGTGAGGTCGTGGTCTTGCGGCACCTCGAGCAGCTCTCGCTCAAGGAGGCCGCGGCCATCGTGGGCATCACCCACGTCGCTGCACGCTCCCGCTACAGGCGCGCTATCCAGCGCCTGCACGTCCTCCTCCACGACGGTTCGGAGGATCGCCGATGAGCACGCGCAAAGCCAGCTCGAGCCGCGCGACCGACGACTCCCTGGCCTTCGACGCACTGGTCGAGGAGGTCTCGGCGAAGCTCGAAGCCGGCGAGGCCATCAACGCCGATGACTACGCACAGGACTACCCTCAGCACGTCGAAGCCCTGCGCCAGCTCTTGCCCACCCTCGAGGCCATGGCCGACCTCGGCCACTCGGCCACCGAGTCGTCGGCGGACGCCGGACCGGGCGAGCCGCTGCGCGAGCTCGGTGACTTCCGCATCGTGCGGGAGATCGGACGCGGCGGGATGGGCGTGGTGTATGAGGCCGAGCAGATGTCGCTGGGCAGGCGGGTCGCGCTCAAGGTGCTGCCCTTCGCCGCCGTGCTCGACCAGCGACAGCTTCAGCGGTTCAAGAACGAGGCGCAGGCCGCGGCGATGCTCCACCACCAGAACATCGTGCCGATCTACTCCGTCGGCTGCGAGCGCGGCGTCCATTCCTATGCGATGCAGTTCGTGGAAGGACAGACCCTCGGTGAGATGATCGGCCAGCTCCGCCAGGCATCGGGCCTCGGCCCCGACGGTCAGGCGCCAACCACCAAGACGGCCAGGAAGACGTCCCCGCCGACCCCGCGGCCCGATGCCACGACGCTGACCCTGCCCGAGATGGCGACGACGGCCGCGACCACGATGCCGGCCTTCTTCCGCTCCGTGGCGCAGCTCGGCATCGCGGTGGCCGAGGCGCTCGACCACGCCCATCAGCAAGGGGTCGTCCACCGCGACATCAAGCCCTCAAACCTCATGGTCGATGCTGCGGGGAAGCCCTGGATCACCGACTTCGGTCTCGCTCGCATCGAGGCCAACCCCAGCCTCACCGTGAGCGGCGACCTGCTCGGCACGCTGCGCTACATGAGCCCCGAGCAGGCCCTCGCCAAGCGCATCGTCATCGACCACCGCAGCGACATCTACTCCCTCGGCGCCACCCTCTACGAACTGCTCACCCTCCGTCCCGTCTTCGGGGGCAACAACCGGCGCGAGCTGCTCCGCCAGATCGCCTTCGAGGAGCCCCGGCCGCCCCGCAAGCTCAACCGCGCCATCCCCGCCGACCTCGAGACCATCCTGCTCAAGGCCATGGCCAAGGAGCCCACGGAGCGCTATGCCACGGCCCAGCGCCTCGCCGACGACCTGCGCCGCTACCTCGATCACAAGCCCATCCGCGCGCGTCGCCCCACCCTGGCCCAGCGTGCCGGGAAGTGGTGCCGCCGACACAAGCCCATCGTGTGGTCGGCAGCGGCGCTCATCGTCCTCGCCGCCGTCGGGCTCATCGTGAGCACTCTTGCGATCAGGCAAGAGCAGCGTGAGACCCAGGCCGCGCTGGAAAGGGCCACCGAGGAGGCCGCCAAGTCCCGAGCGATCATCGGCCTCCAGAACGAGATGTTCGTCTCGGCCAAC
>JADHXT010000125.1 GCA_016782825.1 Candidatus Brocadiia bacterium
CGTCTTATGCTGTCGCGGAATCTGGGGTCCAGCCGGAAGAAGAACTCTCGTTTCCCCGAGGCCACATCGGTCCGGCGCGCGAACCGCCCGAAGCGTTGCTCGTCCGAGCCGATTATCTTCTTGCCACGGTCGCTCTCGACTGCCACGCTGGTGCCATCCGGATCGATCTGCTCCAGGAACCATCCATAGTTGCCGCGCGGCCGCTCTTTGCCTTGGCGTAGCGCACACCAGACACCGGGGCTCTCCGCGGGCGACGTATGAAAGCCGGCGTAGCGGTTCACGAACTCGAAGGTCGGGCGGTATTCGGGGTTCTTCAGCGACGCCCGCACCGCCCAGCCCTTGACCGCGACATAGGAAACGCCCTTGTGCAATTCCATGAGGCAGCGCCAGTAGTTCCAGGAGATTCCGTTCGGATGGCTCTCCACCGTTCCCCAGTTCTCCCAATACGCCTTGGTCTTGCCGCTGCGTGCCATCTGCACGGAGAACAGGTCCACGGCCTCGTAACTCTTGTAGCCTTGGCCGCCGTGAGGATCGATATCGCTTCCGGTCCCGAATATCCATCCGCCCTCGTCGATCAGATGCTGCGCGCGGCCGTCGGGATATGATTGGGTGAACAGGTTCGCGCGCAGGGCCACGTTAATCTCCGGCATGAGGGCGTCCATGTAGGCTTTCATGATCGTGTAATAGTACTTCTTCGAGGTCTCCCCTCGCGTCCAAGGCGTCGGGCAGCGGTGCCCGTCCGGGGGATAGATCCACGTGTCGCTCGGACTCCGGTCCGCAGGGAGCACCCACATATGTTCCGTCCCGATCGCGTTGGGACTCGCCCGGACGCAGAGGATCAGGTGCCTGTGCGGAGAGGCCTTGAGATGATCGGCAAGCGCCACGATCAATTCTTTCTGAATCGCTATGTAGCGGGGATCCCAGTATTGAGGAATCACACCACGATTGTTTCCGCAATTCGCAACATAGTCCCATAGCCAGTCGGGCTTCTTGTCGTTGGCATTGACTTGCACCGTGGTCGGCCGGCCGATCTTCGCAAAGAAACGGAGGCCGTCGTCCAGCTTGCTCCAGTCGAATTTGCCGCGCGCGGGCGCAATGTCGCGCCATTGCACCATGATCTGCCCGCCCTTGAGGAAGTCGCAGGTTCTGACCAGATCGCGCTTGCCCCAGATCAGGTAGCAGCCCGCCGGGTGTTCCTGCCTCAGTCGGGGAG
Organism: Candidatus Brocadiia bacterium; assembly: GCA_016782825.1. Taxonomy (GTDB): domain Bacteria; phylum Planctomycetota; class PUPC01; order DSUN01; family DSUN01; genus BS750m-G60. Next base: position 1,214 of record JADHXT010000125.1, read on the forward strand.
CAGCAGACGGTGCGGACGGCTGTTTCGCATGGGGAGCCCCGATTCCCGCCACGGCCCCCGCCAGGATCGCGCCCGCTACACCCATCGCGATCGCCCCCGTGTTGATCTTCGCCCGCACCATCATCTTCATCGCTCCTTTCGCCAACTGATAGGCATCTGAATCAGCCCTGAGCCTAGCCCAACGGGCCAGAGCTGTCAACTGATAGCTGATAGGCATTCATAGGAGCTTGGGGTGCCAGGCACATTAGAGGAACAGAACTGCTTGAAGCGCCGTGACTTCTGAGGGCTGGAGGTGCCATACACCTCAGAGGCTCCCGCCGCCAAGACGAGCCGTCCGAGCGGCGCGGATCAGGGGCCGCGCAAGAGAACCTGCTGGACGATGCGGCAGCGCTTCGGCTATACTGGAGCCATTGGGCTACAGTGCTACGGACTGGGCGGCGCCGCCCGAGCACATCTCGCCCGCTCGATCGCCGCTTGGCGCAGGCTCTATGCCCGCTTGGGCGCCCAGGCAAGATGTAAGGAATTGATCAGGAAATGAGCTATCTGCTCTTCATGGATGAGAGCGGCCACGACCATCGGACCATGCCGTACGAGGTGCGCGGGGGGATCGCCCTCCATGCAGGTGAGCTGTGGCCGTTCATCCAGTCCATGCGTGAGAGCGAGGAGGCCGCCTTCGGCGCTCACCTGAGCGACTACGGAAGCGAGTTGAAGGGATACAAGCTGCTGGACAAGAAGCGGTTCGCATGGGCGGCGCAGGACGCAACGCTTGATGACGTGGCCAGGCGGAAACACGCCCTGTCGTTCCTCAACCGCGGCGTACGTCGCGAGTCCCCTACCCGCGTCGAGTTCACTGCATTCGGTCAGGGCTGCATGCTGATGGCTCAGAGCGTGTTCCGCATTCTTCGCGACCACGACGCCACGGTCTTCGCCTGCGCGGTGCCCAGAGGAATCGGGCGACGTCCGCCCGGCTCCACGGAACTGCTGCGCAAGGACCATGTCTTCCTGCTGGAGCGGTACTTCTACTTCCTGGAGGAGAAGCGAGACCATGGCTTGCTGGTCATGGACCAGAGCGAGAAGAAGGCCGACAGGCAGTTTGTGAGCTTGCTCCGGCGCTACTTCACGCTCACAAACACCGGCCGTTACAGAACAGTCTGGATCGTCCCGGCGCCGCTGTTCGTTTCGTCGGACATGAGCTACCCAATCCAGGCAGCAGACGTGTGCATCTACTGCATCAACTGGGGTTTCCGGATGCCTGCCAGGGGAATGAGCGCAGAAGGCAGGCCTGAGATTGGGCAGGAGTACGGTCCCTGGCTGGCTCAACTACAATTCAAGGGCCAGGGATACCGAGATGGCAGGGTCTACGACACGTACGGGATCGTTTACGTGCCCGATCCGTACACGGCGCGCGAGGCATGAAAAAGGAGGCAATGCTTTCGGGGCCACACAAGGCAACCCCTAGGCCGAGCCTCCATCTATAAGTATACACCCTGACGATGGCTCGTCAAGTGTTTTCTGTCCTTTATCTCGATTCACGGAGATGCAGGGATGACCCATCGAGATGCGACGAGGCGTGCGTTCCTGGGGACCACCTCGGCCGCCGTGGCCGGCGCGGCGCTGGCCGGCACGGCCGAGGCCAAGCCCGTGGACGCGTCGAAGATCCTGAACTACAACCCCAAGATGGGCTACCGCCCCTTCGGCAAGACCGGCCACATGATCTCGGAAGTCGCCCTCGGCGGCCATGGCGCCATCCCCAAGCCCACCCCCGTGGACAACCGCGTGGCCGTGCTCGAACGCGCCGTGGCCCTCGGCATGAACTACGTGGACAACAACATCGACGCCGAGTGCAACCTCTACGGCCAGGCCATGGCCAAGAGCACCCACGCCCGGCGCGACAAGTGGTTCATCGGCTTCGCCTCCTGGCCGCAGAAGGTGACCGAGGAATACGAGAAACAGCTCACGCCCGACAAGATGATGGCGAGCATCGAGGCACGGCTGAAGTCCTACCGCACCGACATGCTCGACCTGTGGCGGCCCGTGGGCGCCACGTGGGGCAAGGGGCAGACGCGCATCCCCACCATGCTCATGGTGTCGCGCAAGGCGCTGGACATGACCGTCGGCGTGTTCGAGAAAGCCAGGCAGCAGGGCAAGGTGCGGTTTCTCGGCATCTCGGCGCACAATCCCAAGGTGTTCCGCCGCGTGCTCGGCGAGTATCCGCAGTTCTCCGCGATCATCTTCCCCTACCTGTTTCTCACCCAGGAGATGGGCGGCGACAGCCTGTTGAAGCTCGCGCAGGAGAAGGGCGTGGGCGTCATCGGGCTCAAGCCCTTCGGCGCCGGCACGACCTTCGGCATCAAGCCCCGCGAGATCAAGGGCACCGTGGACGCCCGCGCCCACGTGCTGGTGAAGGAGATGCTCCAGGAGAAGCGGCTCTCGGCCGTCATCCCGGGTGTGAACATCCCCGAACAGCTCGAGGAAAACGTGAAGGGCTCCCACGAGCGCGACAAGCCCACCACGCCCGCCGAGAAGGAGGCCCTGCGCCAGTGCACCGACAACTACTTCGCCCACCTGCCCCCCGACTACCGCTGGCTGCGCGAGTGGGAGACGGTATGAGCCCGCCGAGGAGCCGTGCAGATGGCGCGGGCGCCTTGTTTCGGTTTTGCGCAAAACCGAAACGGTCCGTCATGGCGTTTCTCGTCGCCGGGGCGCTGGCCGCTCTCGCCCACCTGGCCTGCGCGCCACGCCCGTCGGACGCCACGCTCGATCCGATGGGACCCAACGCCGCGTGCTACGTGTGCCACATCCCCTTCCTGCGCGAGCCCCTGAGCACCACCCACGTGAAGGCCAAGGTGAGTTGCGTGCAGTGCCACGGCGTGAGCGCGGGCCACGCCAACGACGAAGACATCGGCGCCACCAAGCCCGACATCGTGTACACCCGTGCCCAGGTGAACGCCGCCTGCCGCAAGTGCCATCCCACCCACGACGTGGCGCCGGAGAAAGTGCTCGAGCGGTGGCAGCGCCGCTCGCCGGGCCGCGTGCCGAAGGCCGCCACACCCGCCGCCGCCGTCTGCACCGACTGCCACGGCCACCACCGCATCGCCCGGCCGCAGAAAGCTGCGGCGGTTGACAGTGCGGCCGGCCCGCGATAGATTAGAGCAAGCAAGCTCCATCCCCCACCCCGCCACGGCAAGGGCGCACCATGTCGGCCGGTTCCAGCATGCCCCAAGACAATTCTCCCGCCCGGAGCACCATCGAGCGCGTGAGCGACCTGGTGCTCATCGCGGGCCATCTGAAGCCCAAGAGCGTGATCATCCCCGGCGGCGACCGCGAGGAAGACATCCTGCTCGTGGACGCGGCCCGCGACCACGGCATCGTGGACCGCTGCATCCTCGTGGGCGACGAACGCATCATCCGCGCCGCCGCCGACACGGTGGGCGTGGCCATCGACCCCGATGATATCCTCGGCACAGCAAGCCAGGAGGAAACGGCGGCCCGCACCGTGGACGCCGTGCGCGCCGGCGGCGTGGACGTGATCCTCAAGGGCAACATCTCCACCCCCATCCTCAACCGCGCCATGATGCGCATCGTGGTGCGCAACACCATCAGCCTCGTCACCATGTTCGACACCCAGCCCGTGGCCAACGGACGCCCCATGCTCCTCACCGACCCGGGCGTGACCACCCTGTGCAACTTCGGCCGCATGGTGGGCCTCATCGAAAACGCGGTGGACGTGGCGCGCTCGGTCATGGGCATCGAGCGGCCGCGGGTGGCCGTGCTGTCGGCCAACGAGAAGGTGATCGACTCGCTGCCGTCCACCAAGATGGGCAAGGCGCTGGCCGAGCGCGAGTGGGACCACGCCATCGTCTACGGCCCGCTGTCGTTCGACCTGGCCGTGAGCGCCGACTCGGTGCGGCTCAAGGGCCCCGGCTTCACCGGCGCGGCCGCCGAGGTGGCCGGCCAGGCCGACGTGCTCGTGTGCCCGAGCATCGACGCGGCCAACGTGCTTTACAAGATGGCCATGGAAACCGTGAGGTTCGGCCTCGGCACGTTCGCCGGCATCACCATGGGCGTGATGGTGCCCTACGTGATCCTGTCGCGGGCCGACAACGTGGAGACCAAGCTCCAGAGCGTGGCGCTGTGCAGCATCGCCAGCGAGCGGATGGAGATGGGCCAGCCCCAGGTGCGCGCGCGCCCCGTGGCCCTTCCCGCCGCCGACGCCACCCAGCGCGTGCTCGTGGTGAACCCCGGCTCCATGTCCATCAAGCTCGCCCTGTTCGAGGGCGCGCGCTCGCTCCACGAGCAGGAGCTGCCTCTCGACCCCACCCGCGACGCCGCCGCCGACAGCACGGCCGACACCGCCCGCTTCCTGGCCATGGTCGACCAGTTCCTGGCCGAACACGCGATCGAGTCGTTCGATGCCGTGGCCGCGCGCGGCGGCCTGCTGCCCCGCAACGGCGCCAAGCTGCCCTGCGGCACCTACGTGGTGGCCGAGGTGCGCGACGGTCAGGTGGTGGTGGACGACGCCATGGTGCAGGCCATCACCGAGCGGCCCGAGTCTCACCACGTGTCCAACGTGGGCATCCCCCTCGCCGCCGACCTCGCGCGGCGTTTCGGCGTGCCCGCCTTCATCGTGGACCCCGTGGTGGCCGACGACTTCGTGCCCGAGGCCGAGGTGAGCGGCTACGCGCCCATCCGCCGCCGCAGCGTGGCCCACGTGCTGAGCATCCGCGCGGCCGCACGGCGCGCCGCCGAGAAAACCGGCACCCCCCTCGATCGCATGACCTGCGTGGTGGCCCACATGGGCGGCGGCATCACCGTGGCCGCCGTGCGCCACGGCCGCATGGTGGACAACACCATCGCCCTCCTGGGCGAAGGCCCCTTCACGCCGCAGCGCGCCGGCACCCTGCCGCTGCGCGAGATCATCGACCTGTGCTACAGCGGCCAGTTTACCAAGGACCAGCTCCTCGAGGAGCTCACCCAGCGCGCCGGCCTCCAGTCCTACCTCGGCGAACACCGCATGGAGGTGATCGAGAAGCGCGTCGAGGACGGCGACGAAACGGCGCGCGCCGCCGTGGAGGCCATGGCCTACCAGATCGCCAAGTCCATCGGCGCCATGTGCGTGGCCGCGGGGCCGGAGACCGAGGCCATCATCCTCACCGGCGGCCTCTGCCGCTCCGCCCTCGTGGTGCGCGCCATCAAGAGCCGCCTCAGCCACCTCATCCCCGTGCTCGCGCTGAAGGACACGCCCGAAATGGAGGCCATGGCCGAAGGCGCGTGCCGCGTGCTCGCGGGCCACGAGCCGCCGCTCCGCTACACGCCACCCCCGGCCCACGAGGCCGACGCTTAGCCCGCACCCCGCAACCGCAAGAGAGCGAGCAGACCGCCATGGCCAACTCCGAAGAAGAAAAGAAACACTGGGTGTTTCGCGTGTACCTGGCCGACCGCGCGGGCGCGCTCACCAGCATCGCCTCCGCCTTCTCCAATCGCGGCATCTCCATCGACACCGTGGTGGGCCACGGCGCCTCCGAGGCCACCAGCCACGACGGCACCGTGGTGGTCACCTTCTGGTGCACCGAGAGCGAGAAAGACGCCATCGTGCGCATCGTGCGGCGTCTCTCCAAGATCACCGGCCTCGAAGAGCACCCCTACAACTCCGAGATTCTCCGCAAGAGCGCCATCATCCACGTGACGCGCAAGCTCACGCCGCACGACGTGGCCGGCCGCGAGACCTTCCTCACCTGCGAGCTCATCCGCAAGGACGACGACGCGTACCTCTACTTCCTGGCCGGCTCCCCCAGCGAACTCGACCCCATCCTCAACCGCCTGGGCGAGGAAGACATCCTGACCGACATCGTCTACTCCGTCGTGGGACTCTGAGACACCGTGATCACCACACCCCCTCTGCACGGGACACTCGTGCGCGCCCTGCGGCCCGCCAGCCGCTGCGCGATGCTGTGCGCGCTGCTCCTGGCCGCGGCCTCGCCCGCCCTCGCGGCAGAGGCCACCGAAGGCACCTGCGATCCCAAGGGCCTCCTCCTGCCCCTGCGCGACGAGGACCCCGCGGTCAACAAGCTCCTTGCGAGCTACAACCTGCCGCCCACGCCCTTCCGCTGGCGCCTCGTGCTACAGCAGCACACGCCCCACTACCGCGTGTACCACCTCACCTTCCCCTCCCCCGTCAAGACGCCCGTGCCCGAAAACAACACGGTGCATGCCGAATACTACCTGCCGGCCAAGATGATCGGCAAGCAGCCGGCCGCGCTCGTGCTCCACATCCTGGACGGCCGCTTCCTGGTGGCGCGCGCCGTGTGCCGCTACTTCGCCGGCAGCGGCACCCCCGCGCTCATGGTCATGATGCCCTTCTACGGCCCGCGGCGGCCGACAGACCGCTCCCTCGGCGGCTACTACCTGGCCGCGCCCAAACGCGTGTTCGAGAGCATGCACGCCACCGTGCTCGAATGCCGCCTCGCCACGTGCTGGCTCCAGCAGCGCCCCGAGGTGGACCCCCAGCGCGTCGGCCTCGTGGGCGTGAGCCTGGGCGCCATCACCGGCGGCCTGCTGGCCGGCGTGGACCCGCGCTTCGCCCGCAACGTGCTCGTCCTCGGCGGCGGCGACCCCGCCCGCATCCTCTGGCACGCCCACGAGACACACTCCGTGCGCGAGCGCCTCGAACAGCTCGGCTACACACTCGACAAGATTCGCGAGGCCACCGTGGCCATCGACCCCATCCGCTTCGCCAAACGCATCGACCCCAAAGCCATGCTCTTCATCAACGCCCGCTACGACCAGACCGTGCCGCGCGACTGCACCGAACGGCTCTGGAAGGCCATGGGCAAGCCGGCCATCGAATGGCTCCCCGCCGGGCACTACAGCACCAGCCTCTACATCCCCGTCATCCTGCCGCAAGCCCACCACTTCGTCCGCCACGGCGCCCGCCCACAGGCGCAGAACGCCCAAAATGCGCTGGACAAGGACGCCGCCGAGCAGTAGAATAGTGAGTACAGCACCACCAGGGGGCTTACGCGGCTCTCCGCGACAGGAGCCAGCAGGTACATTCTCTCTCGCAAGAAACATTGCGCTACGCTACTTGGCTGCACGAATCACCCCGAGACAAGGAGGGAACGTGTGAGTCATACACTGCGCCTTGATGGGAACAACCACAGGGGCCGCTTCTCCAGGAGTTTGGAAATGAGACCGCGAGTCCTCTTCGTCGCCGCGAGCCTGCTGGTCGTGCTGGGTCTCGCCATGCCGCCGGCCGAGGCCGGCCTCGTGGCGCGCTACAACTTCGACGACAGCACGGCCACCGACCAGTCGGCCAACAACAACGACGGCACGGTGGGCAGCGACGTGCTCTACACCAGCGATACGCCCTTCGCCGGCGGCCTCGCCGGCAGCACGGGGACTGGCGGCGGCGGCACCCGCGTGATCAC
>JADHXT010000126.1 GCA_016782825.1 Candidatus Brocadiia bacterium
AGGCCCGCCAGCACCTGGAGCGATGCCTCGCGCGCCTGCTCCAACTTCTCGCCGTTCATCGAGCCCGAGCGGTCGAGCACGAGGGTGACCTCGCGCTTGATGGTGGGGGCGTCGCCCTTGATCCTGGGTGTGGCCGGCAGGCCGGCCAGCAGCAGGAAGTAGCCGCCGCCCGTCTTCGGGTCGGGGTAGGCCAGCAGCGATGCCGTCACGCCGTCGCGCCCGAGCAGGTACGACAGCCGGAACGGCCCCGGCTCGGTGCGTGCCTTCGCGGCGATGCGCGCGGAAATGACGCTCTTGCTCAACCGCTTCTTCTCAAGCTCGTGGGTGGGCGAGTAGACGGTCGAGATGGCGGTCTTCGACTTGATGCGCACCGACACGTCCCACGGCACCTTGTAGTCGAGCGACTCGCTTCGCGGCAGCGTGTAGTCGATGCGACTGCCATCGGCGGACAGCAGGTGCTCATAGGTCAGCCGCACCCGCTGGGTGCCGCGCGCGGGAACGGGAAAGACGCTGGAGCGGACGAGATTGTAGCCGATGAACTCCAGCAGCGCGGGGTCGCGCACCTTGGCCACGATGGCGTCGTAGGTCTTGCGGGCCTCGGCCTTGGGCAACACCTGCGCCACGGCCTCCTTGGCGGCTCCCTGAAACGTGAAGCCCCGCACCACGGCGCCGTCGGGCACGGGCACGATCAGCTCGGCCTCCTGCCGCGTGCTGCCGGGGTTCTTGAGGTCGATGTCCATCGTCGTGGTGGCCGCCTGCTCCAGGATCACCACGCCCGCCTTCACCGCCGTGATCTCGACGGGCGCCTCGCGGCGCACGCTGCTATAGGCCCGCGCCTGCGGCACGATGATGTTCGAGGCCAGCGCTCGGCCGTAGAAGTGGTGATGGTGCACCACCGCACCGCCGTCGGCCGCAGCGGCCAGTGCCACCACGAGCACACACGCAGGAAACGCTGTCAGCCGTCGGGTTCGCGAGCCGTTCATCGTGCAGTGCTCCTACAGCCATCGAGGTGTACGGGCATCCCCTTCACACGTATTATACCGTGCCCAGCCCGTGCCGATCGTAAAGGCTCTGTAACATTGCACCGAAGGCGGGCCCGCGCTAACGCGTGGTTGTTCCGGGCTGGCTTGGCGTGTACACTGTGCGGCATGCATCTCTCCGAGCTTGTTGCCGTACTCGTCTTCCTGAGCGCCATCGTCGCGGTGTACGTGGTGGCTGGAGCACTGCTGTTCCGAGCCATCCGGCGCCGTTTCGCGAGGCAGGCCGTGCCAACATCCAAGAGCGAGGTATGGACGCGGCGGGGCTTTCTCGGCCTTGCGGCGGGCGGCATCGGGTGCATGGCCTACGGCTATTCCGTGGAGCCCGACTGGCTGGAGGTGACCCACCACCGTCTGCCGTGTGCCAAGCTGCCGCGGGGCTCTCAGCCCATCCGCATCGTCCACATCTCCGATCTGCACTCCGAGCCCACGCCCCACCTCGAGGCCCGACTGCCCGGGGTCATCGCCGTTGAGAAACCCGACCTGATCGTCTTCACCGGCGACGCCGCCAACTCGCCCGATGGCGTGCCTACCTTCCGCCGGTGCATCGAGCGCATCGCCGCCATCGCCCCCACCTACGCGGTGAAAGGCAACTGGGACGTGCGGCACTGGGTGCCGGCGGACCTCTTCGCGGGCACGGGGGTCACGAAGCTGGAGGTCGGCTCGGTGGTCGTCACCGTGCGGGGCACGCGACTCTGGATCGGCGGCGCCACCGACTGGCCGGACCTCGGCCACGTGCTTGCCACCGTGCCCGCCGACATGCCCACCCTCCTCCTCTACCATTTCCCCGACGCCGCCCACCTTGCCGCGAAGCACGGGATCGACCTCTACTGCTGCGGCCACACCCACGGCGGGCAGGTGGCCCTGCCCTTCTATGGCGCGCTGGTTACGCTCTCGCGCTTCGGCAAGCGGTACGAGGCCGGCCTCTACCGCGTGCAGGACACCTGGCTGTATGTGAACCGCGGCATCGGCACCGAAGGCAGCACACCCCGCGTGCGCTTCTGCGCGCGGCCCGAGGTGACGGTCATCGACCTCGTGCCACCCGAGTAGCCCCGCGCTCCGCCGCAGGAGAAGGCAACGATGCCCACGAGACTCTCAGCCCACCATTGGGCACTGCTCCTCGCCCTCGCCGCCGCGGGCTGCGCGCGCACCAGGGAATTCGAGCAACCCACCGGCCCGCACATCCGCGTGCTGACGTACAACGTGAACTGGGGAATGCCACAGCGGGCGCAGACCCTCGCCGCCATCCGCGAGGCCCGTGCCGACGTGGTCTGCCTTCAGGAGACCACTCGCGAGTGGGAGCGCATCCTCCGCCAGGAGCTCTCGCCCTCCTACGCACACACCCACTTCGTCCACGGCGGCGGCGCGGGTGGCCAGGCCATTCTCTCGCGCTGGCCAGTGGAAGTGCTCCGGGCCGTGCGCCCCACGGGAGCCTTCTTCCACGGCTGGTTCGTCGAGTTGCAGACGCCCCTCGGCCCCGTGCAGGTGCTCGGGGTGCATTTGCGTCCCCCCGTGGACGACCAGGGGCGCTTCGGCGTGAGCGCCTACTTCGCCACGAAGGATGTCCGCCTGAAGGAAGTGCAGGCGCTGCACGCCCATCTGCGGCCCGACACGCCGACGCTCATCCTCGGCGACTTCAATGAGAAGGACAACGGCCCCGCCCTCAAATGGCTGCGCAAGCAAGGCTTCACCGACGCCCTGCGCGAGTTTGACCGCAAGACGCGCACATGGCAATGGCACACGAGCACGATCACGCTACGCGGCCGCCTCGACCACATCCTCTACTCCGAGCAGCTCCACGCGCTGGAGGCCCGCGTGATCCCCAAGGGCGGGTCGGACCACTTTCCCGTCTTGGCCATCCTGGAGAAACGGCGCGCGCCGGCTCACTCGCCGAACACGGGGGTGCCGTAGGGGATGGACGGCTTGATCACCTCGGCCTTGCCGATGCCCGTGATGATCCAGCCGTTGCCTTTCGGCGCCAGGGCAATCTGCTGGCGCTCGTTGCGGTCCTCGAACACGATTTCCACGTCCATCGTCACCGTATCGGCCTCGAGGCCCTCGGCCTCCGTCGTGGCGAGGCCCTTCATCCCGGCCGCCGAGCGCCGCAGACTCTCGCGGAAGGCGCTGACCCCAAGCTGGGCGCGGGTGCTGCTGAGCGAGCGGCGCACCTCGCCATCCAGCAGCGCCAGGTAGGCGGCGTCGTCCCCCTCGCTGGCGGCCTTGAACAGCGCGTCAATCGCCTCGCGCGGCGTCTCGGGCAGCGCCGAACGGCCTCGGTGCATGATGGCAACGGCCACGAGCGCCACCACCAGCCCCACCTGCAACATTCGCTTCTTCATTCCTTCGCCTCGATGATGCCCAGGTCGAGCGAGCGGCGGGCATGGGGATCGAGCACGATCTTCCGCACGCGCGGAAGCACCTCCTCCATCGTCTCGAGCACCAGGCGCCTGAGGGTAAGGTCGCGTGCCTCGCCGAGTTTCTCGGCTTCGGCGAGGAAGCGCCCGGCGTCGCCCTGCGCCATCTTCACCACTTCGTCGGCGTAGGCTTCGGACTCGATCAGGATGCGCTGCTTCTGGCCACGCGCCTGTGCGGTCACGCGGTTGGCGTAGCCTTCGGCGATGCTCTTGAGCCGCTCGCGGTCGCCGAGCGCGCTGGTCACATCGGCGAAGGCGTCGGCCACCTCGGCCGGCGGCGTCACCCCGTCGCTCGGCAGGGTGACCGAGCGGATGCTGACGCCGGCGTCGACACGTTCCAGCGTGGCCTGGATAGCGTCCCTGGCCTGGCTGCGGATGCTGTCGCGCTCCTTCGTCAGCACGTCGTCCACGCCCATGCCCGACACGATGCGGGTGAGTTCCGCAGACGCCACGTTTCGCACCAGTGCCTCCACGTCGGCCACATGGAACATGTATGCCCTGGGGTCTTTGATGGTGTAGTGGACGACGGCGGAGACGCGCACGAGGTTGCGGTCGCCCGTCAGGCATTCGGCCGTCAGCGGCTCGGCGCGCCGCCCGAGCGCCCGGTCGGCCAGCGTCATGCCCACGCCCACGCGCTTGGTCTCCAGCACTTTGAGTCGCGTGACGCGGTCGATGCCGTAGGGGAGGCCGAAGTAGAGGTCGGGCCTCCGCACGTGCTCGAGCGCGCGGCCGCAGCGCTGCACCACGGCTCGCTCCTTGGTGCGCACGGAGTAGAGGCCGGTGGCCAGATAGGCCGCGAGAAAAACGGCCAGCACGACGGGCCATCGCCGGCGGCGCGGGTGCTTCGGCTGGTCTGGGGCGTGTGTGCTGCGTTCGTTCATGGCTGCTTCTTCTTGGCCGGAGCCGGCGCGGCCGTGGTGCCGGTGAGGTACTTGAGCAGGTCGGAGTCGGCGGAGAGCACGATGGTGGTCTTCTCGTCGAGAATCTTCTTGTAGGCGGCCAGCGTGCGGCGGAGCTCGTAGAACTTCGGGTCCTTCTGGTGGGCCTTGGCGTAGATGCCCATGGCAGTGGCCTCAGCCTTGCCGCGGGTCTCCTCGGCGGTCTTGTAGGCCTCAGCGAGGGTCTTGGTGCGCTCCATGTCGGCCGTGGCGCGGATCTTCATCGCCGCCTCCTCGCCTTCCGCGCGATATTGACTGGCAATGCGGGAGCGCTCGTCGCGCATGCGCTTGAACACGCTTTCGCGTGCCTGCCTGGGCAGGCCGATGCGCTTGATGCGCACGTCGAGAATCTCGATGCCGTAGTCGGCGGCGGCCTGCGCGGCGCAGCGCTCGGTGACGTGGGCGACCATGGCGTCGAGCGTGTGCTCCTCCGGCCTGGTGGACACGAGGGCCTCGCGCAGGTTGCGCCCCACCTCGCCGGCCAGTTCCGTGAGCACGTCGTCGTGCAGCCGTGCCTCGGCGCCGGCAAAGTCGCCCACGCTCTCGACGAAGCGCTGCGGGTCGTCCACGCGCCAGCAGACGAAGACGTCGAGGTTGACGTTCTTCTTCTCCTTGGCCAGGAACTCCGAGGCCCGCGGGTCATAGACCTGGATGCGCCGATCGATGCGGATGGCAGATTGGTAGAACCACTTGGCGTGCAGCCCAGCCTCCTGGAGCATGCGCACCGGACGGCCGAACTGGGTGACGATGACGAACTCCGCTTCGTCGACGAACAGCAGGCTGCGGTAGGCGACCACGCCCAGGAGCAGCACGGCGATGACAATCCACTTCTTCTGTCTCATTCTGGTTGTTCCCCTTCGGGTTCGCCGAAGACGGTTGGCTCCTGTGTCGGCTGGCTGGATGGCGGGGCCTGAGCGGCCGGCCACAGTCCCTTCTGGCCGAGGAACAGGAGCCGCCGCCCCTGCCCCTCTGCCCCGTCCAGGATAATCTTGCGTCGGCCCGCCAGCGTCTGCTCCACGCTCTCGAGGTGGAGCCGCAGGCGGGTGAGGGCCGGCTCGATTGCGTAGGCGGCAGCCACTTCGGCAAAGCGCCTGGCATCGCCGTCCGCTCGCAGCGTGCGGTCGTGCGCGAAGGCCTGGGCTCCCACCGTGCGTTCCTCGGCCTGGCCACGGGCGAGGGCTTCGGTCTTGTTGCGGTAGGCCTCGGCCTGGTTGATGGTGGCCTCCTTCTCTTCGAGGGCGCTCACCACCTCGCGGAAGGCCGGCACCACCTCCAGTGGCGGGTGCACGTCGCCCAGGCACACGCACACCACGTCGAAGCCCGTGCCGTACTTGCTGAGCGTGGCGCGCACGTGCTGGCGGATGGAGGCCACAATGGCCGCGCGGTTGGTGCAGAGAATCTCGTCGATGCTGCGCCGCGACATCTCGCCGTGCAGCGCGGCTTCGGTGGCGGCACGGACGATCGTGTCCCACTTGCTGGCGCCGTCGGCCGTTGTCTCGCCCACGAGGAAGAGCGCGGCGGCGGCGTCCGTCACGCGGTAGTGCACCACGATGTTCACGTCCACCAGGTTTTCATCCCCCGCCCACACGGTGCTCTCCTCGGCGTAGCCCACGCGACGGCCGCCGCGGTGCTGCACGTTCCATTCGTATGCCGGGGGCTCGCTGTATGCACCGGGCACGGTGCGGAAGCCGACCTCCACCCGCCGCAGCTCGCCGGTCCGCACCCGCCGATGGCTGCCGAACGGGAACGGCAGCCGGTAGTGCATGCCCGGCGGCTCGTCTGGGGCCACCCACTTGCCAAACCGCTGCACCACGCCCACCTCGCCGATGCGCACCACGTGTACGCCACTAAGCACCCACAGCACGAACGCCACGGCGCAGCCGCCGGCGAGCAGACGCCGCCGGTGGACGCGCGCTCTCTCGCGCAAGCTGGCCAGCTTGGCCGCCAGCCGCTCCCGCAGAGGGCGCAGGTCCACCAGCAGCCGCAGCGAGTTGAGGCACACGATGAGCGAGCTCACTTGGTGGAGCACCGCGGCCACCACGGGGCTGATCCAGCCCATTGACGCCACCACCACCGCCGCTGCGTTGAAGACCAGCGCAGAGCCCAGGATGTTTTGCCACACCGTGCGCAGCACCCGCCGACCGCAGGCCACGGCGTCCACCAGCTTCGTCAGGTCGTCGCCCACGAGCACCACGTCGGCCGAGGCCACGGCCACGTCGGTGCCGATCTCGGCCATGGAGATGCCCACGTCGGCCGCCACGAGCGACGGCGCGTCGTTGATCCCGTCGCCCACCATGGCCAGCGGCGCCGCCTCCTCCTGGAGCTGGCGCACGGCCACCACCTTATCCGCCGGCAGCAGGCCGCTGCGTGCGTCGGTGATGCCCAGCCCGTCGGCCACCGCGGCCGCGGCGGAGGCGTTGTCGCCGGTGAGCATCACCATGCGCGCCACGCCGAGCGCTCGGAGTCCGTCCAACGCTTCGCGTGCTTCGGGACGCACCGTGTCCTCCACGGCCACCGCGCCCAGCACGTGGGAGCCCTTGCTCACGAGCACCATGGTGCAGCCGGCGTCGCCGAGTTCTCCCAGACGCATCCGCACGGCATCCGGAACGGCAAGTCCGGCCTCCTCGAAGAAACGCGGGCTGCCCACTCGTGCCTCTTCGCCGCCGATCACGGCTCGTGCGCCCAGCCCAGGTCGCGCCGCGAAGTCGCTCACGTCGAGAAGTTCGGCGCCCGCCTCGGCTGCGTGCTGCACGATGAGCTGGCCGATGGGGTGCTCCGAGTGCCGCTCGACCGAGGCGCCCACCTGGAGCACCTCGGCCGCGTCGTGGCCGGGTGCCGGCACGATGTGCGCGACGCGCAGCTTCGCGAGCGTGAGCGTGCCGGTCTTGTCGAACACGATGGCCTTGAGCCGCCCCAGCCTCTCCAGCACGGCGCCGCCCTTGATCAACACGCCTTTGCGCACCAGGCTGCCGATCCCCGCGGCGACGGCCGTGGGCGTGGCCAGCACGAGGGCACACGGACACGCCACCACCAGGACGGCCACGGAGCGAATCGCGTCGCGCGTGAGCAGGTAGGTGAGCCCCGCGGCCACGAGCACGACGGGCACGAAGAACGTGGCGTAGCGGTCGGCGAGGCGTTCCGTGGGCGCCTTGGCCTCCTCGGCCTCCTCGACGAGGTGGATGATCCGCTCGAGCGTGGTGTCCTCGCCCAGGCGCTCCACCGCCAGTTCGAGGGCGCCGTAGAGATTGATCGTGCCGGCGAACACCTCGGCGCCGGGAGCCTTGTCGGCCGGCAGCGATTCGCCGGTGATGGGGCTCTGGTCGACCGACGACGTGCCCGCGAGCACCTTGCCGTCCACGGGGATGCGGTCGCCGGGGCGCACGAGCACCACGTCGTCGGCTCGCACCTCGGCGGTGGGGACCAGCCGTTCCTCGCCGTCGCGCCGCACGCGGGCCTCGTCGGGCCGCAGCTCGAGCAGTTCGGCGATGGCCGAGCGGGTGCGCCCCACGGCGAAATGCTCGAGGGCCTCGCCGATGAGCATGATGAGCACCACTTCGGCCGCCACGGCATACTGGCCGATGGCGAGCGCCGCGATGGCCGCCAGCCCCACCGCGAGGTCGGCCGAGACCTTGCGATTGGCCAGACCGCTCACCGCCGCCAAGTAGATGGGGAAGCCGCCGATCAGCGCCAGCAGCAGGGCCAGGTTGAAGCCGTAGATCGACTCTACCGCCCCCGTCAGGTAGACCACCAGCCCCACCGCGACCAGCGCGGTGAGGGCCAGGTGTCTCTTGTGTTCGTCGTCGAAGAGGCGCTCAATCATGCGGCGTGCTCTTGTTGTCCTGGCCTGTCTCGCCCGCTACGGCTTACAGGTGATCCACATGGGGCTGGCCCACGCGAGGGCGCCATAGCCCCCCTCGGGCCGCCTTTGTTCGACTCGCACGTAGTAGTAGCTCTCCTGGCCGACGGCGGGGTCCTGGTCGGTCCAGCTCAGCTTCACTTCCTTCTGGTCGGGGCCGATGTCGTGCACGTAGCGCGGCACTTCTTTGCCCACGCCACGGACAATGGAGATGCGGGCGATGGGGTCGGTGCCGACGACGGTGAGGTCGAGGGTGGGCTTGCCGCTGTGCTCAAAGATGTCGCCCATCATGTGCTGGCCGCAGCGCACGTCGAGGATGATATTGTCGTTGGCGCCGTAGCAGTGGCGTTTCTTGAACGCATCGAGGATGGCCTCGCG
>JADHXT010000127.1 GCA_016782825.1 Candidatus Brocadiia bacterium
AATGTAGGCCTCACGCGCCGCGTGAGGCTCTTCCCATCACGCGGAGCGTGATGGCTACATTCCTCGCCATGGGCGCTCCCCTCGCTCAATGTAGGCCTCACGCGCCGCGTGAGGCTCTTCCCATCACGCGGAGCGTGATGGCTACATTCCTCGCCATGGGCGCTCCCCTCGCTCAATGTAGGCCTCACGCGCCGCGTGAGGCTCTTCCCATCACGCGGCGCGTGATGGCTACATTCCTCGCCACACGCGCTGCCGTCGCTGGTCCTGCGGCCGGATCTAGCGATCTAGGGTTCAGGTCCACATTATTCACTTTTGGCGGGTGGGCTGGGGGGCGACCGTCTGCTGGACAGGCGGCGAGCGCGGAGGAAGGGCGGAGTCTCCTTGACTCCCTGGTCGGTGCGTCGTATCCTGGCCCTCGTGGTCGGGGCGCCATCGAGGCCGGAGGGATTGCCGCCGATGCCCCATCGCGGTCTTCCATGCCAGCCGGAACCCGCTCCCGACACCCCGAGCCGGGCGCGTGGCGTGTCGCCCCGACGGAGAGCCGAAAAGTGAATAATGTAGACCAGACCCCGCATCCGGACCCCGCATCCCGCATCGCGATCTTCCATGCCAGCCGGAACCCGCTCCCGACACCCCCGAGCCGGGCGCGTGGCGTGTCGCCCCGACGGAGAGCCGAGAAGTGAATAATGTAGACCTGCCCCCGAGTCCCGCTATTGCCGTTCCGTGTCGCCTTGCCCGTGCTGGTCATCGGGTGTGAAGGGATCTGCCTCCCGCACCGCGTCGATGACCACCTGACGGCGGGCCTCCTCGAGCGGTCCGAAGAAGAACCGCTCGGTGTGCGCCGCGGTGAACGCCACATACTCCCGGTGGCCCGCCTTCGACGCGGGGCAGTCGATGGTCGGGTCGAACCCGCGCGCGATGGCCCCCACCATTAGCAGTCTGAACATCTCGCCGCCGAAGGTGCGGACCGAATCCTCGTTGGCCCATGCGGCGTGGGCATCGCACATTGCCATCCTGTTCGCCATTCTAAAGAGCGGCTCCAAGCGGGAGAACCAGTCGGACACGACCCGGGGAGCTGCCAGTCCCGCTTGCGTGACCTGCTTCCTGAGACGAGCGATAGCTACATCCGCCGCCTTCCCCGTGTCGGCGAGCTCGGCGAGGACGGCCGGCGCCCTCTCCGTTTCGAGTCGGGCGATCCGCTGCTGAAGGACCGCGACCTCCTTCGCGTGAAGCCCGGCCTGCCTGCTGAAGACGAATGAGGCCACAGCCACGACGCCTAATGCTACTGCCCAGCCCATGGCGTCCTCCTCTCGTACGTAGACGCTGAACTGTGATGATACGAGGTGGAGCGGGCACGCGCAAGCGGGGCAAGTGGCGCCCGCGAGGGAGGCTGGGAGGGCGGGGAGGGGACCTGGACATGCGCTACACGGTTGACAGCACGACTCCTCCCCCTTAGAATGCAGAACAGGGGGCAGAGGAGCGGAGAATGGCTCGCCAGCGGAAGCCCAAGATCTGTTATCTCTGCGGCCAGGTCATCGAGGGAAAGCCGGCTGACCCAGACATGGCCGGGTCGAGGGATCATGTGCCACCGAAGCAGTTCTACCCGCCAGAGATCAGAAACCAGCCGGGCATCAATCTGCACACTGAATGGACGCACAAGAAGTGCAACGGGGCGTACAAGCTTGACGAGGAGTACTTCTATCACCGCCTGTATCCCTTGGTGGTGAACGCCAACACGAGCATGGCCAATGTCGTCTTCAGGGATCTCAGACGACGAGCGAAGCAGCCCCAGACCCGAGTTCTGGTCAGCGAACTGCTGAGGACCGGCACCACAGTGACCAAGGGCGGGATTCATCTGCCCCCAGGCATCGTCAGGTTCGAGATCGACAAGTACAGGATGCAGCGGGTCGCGCTCAAGGTGGCTCGCGGGGTGCTCTACGCAGAGACCCGCCGATACTTCCCCCTGGACAACGCGGTGGACATTCGTCTGTGCGAGAGCCCTGATGACGTGCCGGAGGGGTACCGGTTCATACCTGAAGGAACGGGGCCAAAGGGAGCTTACCCCGCAGTATTCTCATACATCCACGTTGAGTGGGCCGATGTGCACGCACTGCTCATGTGTTACTGGGGGGCATTTGTCTTCTGCACGGCCTTCCAGGACCCTGCCAAGAACCAACGGGATGACGTTGACACCACGCAGCGCGCTTCATAGGCAGCCGCCCCTCTTGCCCTGCCGTCAGGCAGGGCATTCCCTCCCCTGACATTTTCCCGTGCAAGTCGTTCAGGTCGTGCACACGCTCCGCGTGGAGGCGTTAGTGGGAATCGGAATCGGCGGAATCGGAATCGGTCCGGAATCGGGGTCAGGTCTACATTATTCACTTTTCGTCTCTGAGAATCGCCCCCTTCGGGGGCTCCGGGTGGGGGTGGCGCAGCGTACCCAGGGTTCCCTTCGGTCACCCCTTCGACACGGCTCAGGGCAGGCCTGGGCTACGGCTGAGACGCCGCCTGACGGGGGCTAGGAGGGAGAAGACCGCCTGAAGCCTGCCCTGAGCGAAGCCGAATGGGGCGGGACTACGGACCCGCCTGCGGCGGACAGAGCACGGGGGTGGGTGTCTGTCGCCGCCTTGCGGCGGTTCGTAGTGCCGCCTTTAGGCGGTCCGGCGGATGGAGTGTCTCTGCTCCCTCGGCCTCCGTACCCTCCGTGTCTCCGTGGTCCATTCTCCTCTCTTCATCCGTGCTATCCGTGCCATCCGTGGTTGGTCCTCTTGTTCTCTCCCTCGTCCCCGAGCGTCGTTGTGGTGCTTCGTCCCGTCCACGAGGAAGACGCGGGGCACGGAGACCCCGCCCACAATGCAGGGCGAGGAGGTTGCCCAGGGTGGTTCGGACTACAGGATCTTGGGCTCGGGGACGGCCATGCCGTGGGCGTAGTGCATGAGGTCGGGCGGGTGGAGGGTCTTGGCACGGAGGTCCTGGTTGAGGAGGAGCCAGAAGTAGAGGAGGCTGTCGGCGCCGGCCTCGACGATGGCGAGCTGGGTGGCGGAGACGGAGGCGTCGGGGCTCCAGCCGGCGGGGCCGGGGAAGTCGGTGCGGCGGTGGATGACGGCCTGCTCGGGGATGCAGATGCAGTCGATCCAGAGGGCGGGATGGAGCTCGCGCTGGGCTTCGCGGAGCCGTCGGGCGAGGAGCTCTGGCTCGATGGCATAGGCTCCGAGGACGGCGCCGAAGATGGGCGGATTCTTGAGTGGGACGTCGCGCAGGCCGCCGTCGCCCCAGGGCCGCGCGAGGGCGGTGCGGGGGAGCACCTTGACGGAGGCGATGTTGTCGACGGCCTCGGAGGCTTTGGCCCTGTCGAGCAGCGGCTTCACCTCGATGGCCGCGTAGATGCTCTCGGCGGCGAAGACGGCGGAGCCGCCGGCCTCGAGCAGCAAGGGGGCGTGGAGCGCATCGTAGATGAGGATGTCGACCTGGCGGCTGACGTCGCCCGATGCCGCGACGACCTCGCCTGTGCCCACGCCGTAGGCGGCCGGGAGATGGTGGCGGAGGAAGTCGCGAAAGACGTTCTCGCGACGCCGTCCCTTCTCACCACCGTGGCGTCCGGTCTCGACGGCGGCGAGCTGGCCGCGGAGCTCGGCGCTCCGTCCGCGGAAGGTCGTGGCGAGGTTGAAGAATGGCGCGCCGCGCTCCGACGGGGCACGGCGGCCGGTGGGTCGCACCGCGCGCGCTGCCGGCGGCTTGGGCCCCGACTCGGCCTGGCGGCGCTCGTGGTGGGCCGCGAGCGGATCGAGGTTGCTCGAGACTTGGCGAAACTTCATCCCATTGCGGCGCCGGTTCCACTCCCACAGCCCCGCCCCAGTGAGGACCGTGGCGAGGTAGGACGCCAGGTGGAGATCGCTGGAGCTGCGACTGAGTGTGTGCGAGAAGAAGCCGCAGATGGATACGGGGCCGTCCGCCTCTTCCTGCGGCGCGCGTCGGGTCCCCCGTGGGCGCCACTGTCCGTCGCCCATGAAGCGAAGGACAGCCTCGAGCTCGTCCCGCGAGAGCGTGCGCTCCCTCTGGCGCTCGCGGCCCTCCTTGTCCCTGAGCTTCCACAGGAAGCAAACGGCGCCTGCATCGTCGAGCAGCCACCAGAAGGGGGACTTCTGCCCGGCGAGAGTATGGTCGTGCACCCAGCCCTCGGTGCGCTCGCCCATGGTCGTGTCTCCTGGGTGCCCCCGTGACCGTCGCATGCGACCACGGCCGATGGGGGCCGTGGCGCTGCCCTTTCTAGCTGGCACACGCGCCGATGTCAAACGCCCGGCTCCGGCCGGAGCATGACTTTCAGACGCGGTAGTCTGTCTTCATCGTCCTCGTCCAGCCTGCCCTGAGCGAAGCCGAAGGGTCGTCCTCGTCCTCGATTCGCCCTTTTCTCTCGTTCCCGAGCTCCAGCTTGGGAACGCACAATCTGCGAGGCTCCCTTCGACTACGCTCAGGGCAGGCCCGCCTCGCGGCAGCCCCGAAGCAGGAGCTTCGGAGATCCCTGGTTCCCAAGCTGGAGCTTGGGAACCAGATCGGAGGGTGGCGCTCGGCCGCTTCGCCTTGGCGCATGAGGCGGGGTTGAGCCGACCCGAGGACGACGACGAGGACGAGGACGAGGACGATAGAGAGGGATTGCCCCTCTCGGGAGCCGTGCCCCCACCGCTTTCGCGCTTGAAACCAAGGGGGACAGGGGCGTATGATAAGGGTGAGACGTCGGTGCGCCGCATGCAGAGAGGCGGCGACGGCCATGCAGCAGGACAGGCGGCCGACTCGACCCCTTTCGGGAGGCTGTGCCATGGACGGTTCATCACCCGCCGACAGCACTGCCACGCAGACCCTCCTCGCGCGGGTCGCCACACGCATCCGCCTGGCGGCGGCAGGGCGACGCTGCTACCTGTTCCTGCTCATCCTGGGCGGCGTGTATGCCGCGGTGCTCCTGGTGTCGCGCCTGTTGGGCGTGATCCCCGACTACTTCGCGCCCATCACCCTGGCCGCGGTGCCCGGGGTGGCGCTGGTGCTGGGGATCCTGCTTCACCGCTCGCCCAGCCGCGCCGACGCGGCGCACCAGGTGGACCTCCAGCAGAACACCAAGGACCTCTTCCTGACGACGACGCTCCTCGATGAGGCGCCCGGGGAGTTCAAGCCCATCGTGGCGCAGCAGGCCGAGGAGAAGGCCCCCACGGTCGTGCCGTCTCGCGTCGTGCCCTACCACTGGCAACCGCGCAGCGCCATCGCGGCGGCGTCGCTGGGCATTCTGTTCCTGGGCATCCAGTTCCTGCCCCAGCTCGACCCCTTCGGCAAGGAGGAGGAGCGGAAGAAGGCCGACGAGCGGCGCCGCGAGCTCGTGGAGAGCAAGAAGGCTACCCAGCTTCGCACGGCTCTGCTCAAGAAGAAGAACCCGAAGGCGAAGACCTCGGAGCAGGTGAAGCTCGCCCTCGAGGACCTCAAGCAGACCTTCAACCAGATGAAGCCGAAGGACCCACCGGGCAACGTGAAGAAGCTCACGCTCGCCCAGCAGAAGCTCAGCGAGGCGTGGCGCAAGCGCAGCGAGGCGCGCCTCAAGGAGGCCTTCAAGGCGGCCTCGACCGACCAGCGCCTCGGCGGCGAGACGGCTCGCAGGCTCCAGCAGCTCAAGCGCAAGCTCGCCAAGGGCGACACGTCGGAGGTGCAGAAGGAGATCGACGAGCTCCTTCGTCAGGCTCAGCAGCTCCAGAAGACCACCGACCCCGCCGAGCGGGCAAAAGCGCAGCAGGCTCTCCAGCGTCGCCTCAAGGGCCTGTCGGACTTCCTGGCGCAGAATGCGAACTCGAAGCCCGTGCAGCAGTCGGTCAAGCGGGCGCTCCAGCAGCTCTCGAAGGCCGGCGACAAGCAGCTCAGCAAAGAGGCGATCGAGGCGATGAAGCAATCGCTCAAGCTCTCGAAGCTGGAGCTCGACAAGCTCGGGCAGACGGTCCGCGATCTCGAGTCGCTCGAGCAGGGCCTTCGCGCCGCGCAGCTCGCCAAGCAGGCCAACGCGGGCAAAGGCCTCGACGGGAAGCAGTGCGCCGGCGCCGGCTGCAAGAGCATGGGCGACTATGAGGACTTCTACAAGAAGCTCATGGGCGGCAGCGGCACGGGTGAGGGCGACGGCACGGGCAAGGGCGACGGCACGGGCCGGGGCGGCCTCGGCGGCCGCGGCCTCGGCAAGGGCGGCGAGGCGCCCGAGAAGCCCGAGGAGAAGACCGACTTCGTGAGCGAGAAGTCGCGCACCGCGTTCCGCGCCGGCAAGATCCTGATGCAGTGGAAGATCAAGGACCTCTCCGACCCCGGCAGCGTCAAGCGCGCCTACCAGGACGAGGTCAACTCCGTGAAGGAGGGGGTGGGCGAGGCCATCCTCCAGGAGCAGGTGCCCCCCGGCTACCACGACGCCATCAAGAAGTACTTCGACGCCCTCAGCAAGCCGCCTGAGAAGCAGCCATGATCGTCCGCCGATGGGGCCAACTCGGGCGCATGTACGAGAAGCGTATCCTCTTTGTGGTCGTGGCGCTGGCGCTCGCGCTCATCCTGCCCCCGATGATCTCGTCGTGGCTCAAGGGCGCGGAGCCGTTGGTGGTCTACTGCGCGCACGACGCCGTCTACTCCAAGCAGATCCTCGACCGCTTCACCGAAGAGACCGGCATCGCGGTGCGCTTCGTGCCCGACACCGAGGCCACCAAGTCGCTCGGCTTCGTCGAGCGGCTCATCCGCGAGAAGGACGCGCCCCGCTGCGACGTGTTCTGGAACAACCAGCTCCTGGGCACGCTCGATCTCCACGAGAAGGGCATCCTCCAGCCCTGCAAAGGCCCCGGCTTCGACCGCATCCCCGACGCCTACAAGGACCCCGACGGCCACTGGGTCGGCTTTGCCGCGCGCTTCCGCGTCTACATCGTCAACACCGAGAAGCTCGAGGCCACTGAGGAGGCCGTGAAGGCCCGGCTCGATGCCGCCGACCTCTCGCGCGTGGCCATCGCCAAGCCGCTCTACGGCACGACGCTCAGCCACTACGGCATCCTGTGGCAGCGCTGGGGCGGCGACAAGCTCAAGGCGTGGCACATGGGCTGCCGCGACCGCAAGATCGTCGAGGCCACGGGGAATGCCCATGTGAAGGATCTGGTCGCCAGCGGGGTGTGCGGCCTCGGTCTTACCGACACGGACGACTTCTTCGGCGCCCGCGACGCAGGGAAGCCGGTCGAGATGCTCCCGGTGCGGCTGGACGACGACTCGACGATCTGCATCCCCAACACGGTGTGCATCATCAAGGGCACGCGACAGCCCCTGCGGGCGAGGCAGCTCGTCGACTACCTGCTTTCCGAATCCACCGAACTGGCTCTCGCGGCATCGAAGGCCCGGCAGGTGCCGCTCGGCCCGGTCGACGACGCTCAGCTCGCCGAAGAGGTGCGCGCCATGGCGCCGTGGGTGGCCGACGGGGTGCCGCTCGCGGGGTTGGGGCCGGCCCGCGCCGAGTGCCTGGCGTGGCTGAAGGGACTCTACGTGCAATGACGCTTGCGGGGGATTGCGGCTGGGCCTTGCTGCGAGGCGTCGGCATCGCCTTTGCCGCGGTCCTCGCGGGGAGCGGCGCCCGCGCACTGATCGCGTCGTCGCTGCGTCGGGCCGCGCGGGTTGCCTGGGCTGTGCACCTTGCGCCCTTGCTGACGCCCGTGCTGCTCGTGGGCTATGCCTACTCGCGGTTCTCGCTTTCGCTGATCCGCGAGCCTGCGCTCAACCAGGCGCTCTACACGGCCCTCGTGTGGCTGCGGCTGACGCCTGTGGCGACCCTGGCTCTGTACTTCGCGCCCACACCGATTGCGCCCGAGGCACTGCACTGTCACCGCCTGTTGAGGCCGGGCGGCCGGCGCACGCTCTGGTCGGCCATTGGCTTGTGGCTGCGCGGCTCGGGGCGAGCGGCGGGGGTGGCTTTCGCCGCAGTGTTCCTGCTTGCCTTCGGCGAGTTTGAGATGGCATCGCTCATGGGCATTCGCACCTGGACCGTCGCACTGTTCGATGCACAGATCGGCGGCCTCGCGCTCGGTGCATCGCTGCGTCTGGCCCTGCCGGCGCTGGCGTGCCAGGCGGCTCTCGTGCTGCTTGTCCTCGCGCTGCTCGCCTTTGCACCTCATCGGGCCCGCAACGCCCGCAGCGGCCGGCGCCGGCTGGCACCAGTCGCCCGAGCGGCTGTGTGGGCCTGCCTGGGCGTGGCGGTGCTCGTCGGCACGCTGATCCCCGCGATCGTCGTGTTCCGCGGGACCATCCAGGGGATTCGCCTGATCGGCGAGGTCTTCACGCTGCTCCGCGAGGTCGGCGCGAGCGCGGCTTTCGCGCTGGTCGGTGCCGGCGCCGCGTACCTCGCCGCCGGCGCAGCCCTCCGCTTCGTCCGACGGGCCGCTCGCCGGCGTCGCGCTCTCGTCCTGCCCTTCGCCCTGTGTGTCCCGGGTCTCGTGGGCTCGCTGCTCGTCGGCCTGATCCTCCTCGCCGTGTTCCAGTTCCCTGCGGTGCGCCCGCTCTACGACACGCCTCT
>JADHXT010000128.1 GCA_016782825.1 Candidatus Brocadiia bacterium
CAGCCAGTTGGCGTCGCTGGTGCCGTTGGCCCCCACCGGCTGGGCCGACCGATGGCTCATCCTGACGAACTACGAGGAGATCGCGTGCGAGCTGGCGCGTGCAGCGGCCGCGGCAGGCGGCATGGCCCTGTGCGTCCCCGCGGCCGCGGCCGTCGCCGCCCTGCTCCACGGCAAGCGGGCGAAGGCCGAAGCCGAACGCGTGCCTCGTGTCTCGATACGCCCCCGGCTCCCCCTGCGCCCTCTCCTTGCCGTCTTGGCCTGCCTGGCCGTGGCGGGCCTGGCCGACGAGCTGACCCTGCGGAGCTATTGCGGCGGCCCCGGCCGCACCGCGCACGAAACCTCAGGTCGCGTGGTCGCCTTCGACCGGCCCGCTGTCGAGCCCTCCGCCCGATCGAACGATCCACACGACAGGACATTCTTCCGCTCCCAGCCCGTCGTGCTGCAGCCCTACTTCGGGCCTCACGCCGGCCACCTGCTGCCCGCCCGACTCATCCTGGGGCCAAACCCTTCGCACCACCTGCTTCTGCGGCCCGACTCGGCCGTGCACCTCTCGGTGGACGGCGACGCCGGCGCCACCGATGTGAAGCTCTACAAGCCTCCGCTGCGTTACCGATGGGGCCTGGTGGCCATGCTGGTCACCGCGGTGATGTTGGTGGCGGCCGGTGGACGTGCGGGAGTGCGGGTGCTGCTGGTCATGGCCGGCGCGGCCGCGGTGATGCTGGGCGTGCTGCTCCCGCTCCTCGCCCGAGGCTATCCGCCGTTGCCCGTGGCCGCGGGGTGTTGCGCCGGGATGCTCGTGGCGGTGTTTGCCATCACAGGCTCGGTGGGCAGGAAGGCCTTCGCTGCGATGCTGGGATCCGCGGTCGGCATCGCGCTGGCCGCCGGCCTCCTGCTGTTCTCAAACTGGTGGCTGGACATTACCGGCACCCAGTCCGTGCCGGCCCATCTGCTGGAGTGGCTCGGCGACAAGCTTCACGTGGCCTACGACCATGCGGGCCTTCTCGCGGCCAGCCTTCTCGTGGCGCTGGTCGGCCTCATGATGGACACCGCTGTCACCGTTGCCGCCGGCGTGGCACAGGTGTGCGCCGCGCGGGCCGACGTCTCCCGTCGCGAAGCCGCCGCGGCGGGCCTGAGCATTTCGCGCGACGTGGTGGGCACCATGATCCTCACGCTCCTGTTTGCGTTCGTGGGCCTGCGCCTGCCGGCGTTCCTGCTCCCCTCCGCTCTTGGCCTCTCGCCGGCCGAGCTGATCAACTCCGAGGCGGGGGCCTCGCAGATTCTCCAGGCCCTGGTCGGCTCGATCGCGCTGGCGAGCACCGGCCCCGCAGCGGCCATCGCGGCAGCGTTGCTGATGGCCGGAAGGGCGCCCCAGGCGACGAGGCCGAACAGGGCTTCCCTGTGGCGACCCGCGCGGGCCATCGTGGCGGTCCTGGCCATCGTGGGCATCGCCGCAGGAGGCGGCGCCTGGTGGACTCTCCGACAGAAGCGGCTGTCGCAGGCCGTCCTGCCGCCGCTGCCCGGTGAGGTGGACGCGCTGATCGCAGACGCCGCCCACGCGCGCCGGCAACGGGAGTTTGGCCATGCCCTGCTCGCTCTCTGGAAGGCGCGCGACCGCGGTCCGCACGACCCGCGCACCCGCGTGGAGCTCGCCTACACGTACATGGGCCGCGGCTGGGCCATGCACGCCGAGCGCGAGATCCAGGGGGCCCTCGATGCGGGAGCGGACGACACCATGGCCCACTACGTCGCCGGCGTGGTGTATGCCTGGACCGGGAAACTCGACAAGGCAGAGCGCCATCTGCGTCGTGCCATCGTGTTGGACCCAGGAAACGCTCCCGCACGCGACGCCGTCAAGCGCCTCTTCGGCCCGTGAGGACTCGGCTACGTCCGCCGGCGTTCAGCGGTAGAGCAGGTGCCGCCGGCGCTTGACCTCGAACTGTCGCAGCGGCTCGGTCCATGCCTCACTCACGGCCGACGGGGCCTTCGCGCTCGTCCACACTCGGTGGGTCTCGGCGTTGCGGATCATGTTCAGCACAGCGTCGTGGTCGAATGCCTTGCCGAAGAGATGCCGGAGGTGCCACGCCAGTGCCATTCCAGCCTCTGCGGGCCTGACCCGCTCGCGATCGGTCACGGTGATGAACACGCCACCACACCGCTGTCCCTTGTGCTTCGAGGCCGTCGGGGTGAAGACGATGGGCGCAAACCGCAGTCCAGGCAGCGCCGCCGCATTGAGCGCCGCGGCCAACGTGCGGTGGCCGCCGCGTGAGGGGTCGATCCAGGGCGCGCCGAACCGCTCGAAGGGCTGGTCCGTCCCGCGTCCCACAGAGAGGTTCGACGCTTCCAACTGCCCCACAGCCGGGTAGAGCAGTGCTTGCGTCGGGTTGCGCATGTTGGGCGATGGATTCACCCACGTCAGGCCCGTCTCGTCCCACCACATCGAGCGTTTCCATCCCGCCATCGGCACCACCTGCAAGTCGCAGTCCACGCCGAACTCGTGCTTGAAGAGCCGAGCCAGCTCGCCGATGGTCATGCCGTGAATGAGCGGGATGGTCTGATAGGCCGTGAATGCCAGGCGGTCGGCGTCGGCCAAAGGGCCGGCGGCGCCAAGACGGGAGATGGGGTTCGGCCGGTCGAGCACCACGAACCGGAGCTTATGCTCGGCAGCCACCTCCATTGCGTAGCCCATGGTGGAGATGTAGGTGTAGAACCGCGTGCCGATGTCCTGGATGTCGAAGACGAGTGTGTCGATGCCGCGGAGCATCTCGGGCAACGGGCGGCGAGTCTTGCCGTAGAGGCTGTGGATTCTCAGACCGGTCCTGCGGTCCACCCCGTCCTTGATGTCGGCTTGATCGAGCAGGCCGCCGAGGCCATGTTCCGGGCTGAACAGGGCCACCAGCTTCGTGTCGGGCGCGTTGCGCAGCAGGTCGGCCGTGCGCCGGCCGAAACGGTCGACGCCCGTGTGGTTGGTGATGAGCCCGATGCGCAGGTTCCGCAACGACTTGAATTCCTCCCGCACGAGCACGTCGATGCCGGTGAGCACGGGGCCACCGTCGTCGCGCCCGGCTCGATGCACGCCGCCCGGACCCAGTCTCGGAGGCACGCCCGTCACTTGCCCCGCGTCCAGGCCTCGCGCGGCGAAGGAGGCGAGCGCACCGATGACCGCACCGCACAGCAGCGCGAGGCAAGTGCCCTTCTGTGCTCTCATCTGCTCTCCGTCGTCTCAGTTGGCCGGCCACGCCCGCAGTCTACCCGGCCCCCGACTGTCGCGCAACACCCACGCCCGCAGGCAGAGGGCCCGAGCCGTGCGGCCTTGGTGGGACTGGCGCATATCGACCGGCTCGGATAGTCTTCTCTGTATCAGGTCCGTCTGCCGGACGCCACTCCCCCGGCGAGCCGGTGTCGGATAACGGCTGCGATGTGAACGTCGGCTGAGGAGCGCGGCGGACGCAGCGGAAGCCGTAGGTTTCGGCACCGAAGCAGACGCCGGCGAAGGCGGGCGTCTCGCTGTGGCGGGCGGCCGAGCGGCAGCGTTCGGCGCTGTACTTCCAGCAGCCGCCGCGGAGGGCACAGGTGTCGCCGGTTTCGGGGCCGCGAGGGCTATCGGCCGGGCTTTTCTGGTAGTAGGCTTCGTCGTAGCGGTCGTGGCACCATTCCCACACGTTGCCGTGCATGTCGTAGAGTCCCCAGAGATTCGGTCGCTTCTGCTTCACCGGGTGAGTGGTCTTGGCCGCGTTGCCGCTGAACCAGGCGTATTCACCGAGGCGGGCAGCGTCGTTGCCGAAGGCGTATCTGTCGGCCGCTCCCGCTCGGCAGGCATACTCCCATTCGGCTTCGGTGGGAAGGCGGTATCCGCTGGCGGCGAAGTTGCACCGGTAGGAGCGGTCGTAGCACGGTTCGAGGCCCTCCTTGAAGGAGCGCATGTTGCAGTAGTCGGCGGCGTCGCGCCAACTGACGCAGTCCACGGGATGGTCCGGGCCGGCGAAACGCGAGCGGTTCTTCCTCAGGAGCGCCTGGTAGTCGCGTTGGGTCACCTCGTGCTCGTCCATGCAGAAGGCAGCGACGTGCACCTTGTGGGCCGGGCGCTCGTCGTCCTCGCCGCGGTCGTCTCCCATGAGGAAATCGCCCGCGGGGATGAGGGCCATGCGGATGCCCGTCTTCGTCGTGATCTTCTCGAGCGGCCCGGCCCGAGCCCGAGCCGGCGGGCCGGCGGTGTCGGCCTGCTCGCAGCCTGTGATGAAAAGGCACGCGAGAAGCGGCGGGATGAGCAGGCCACGGCAGAGTCGCTCAGCCATCAAGCTCGGCCTCCTGGTGGCACTCAGTGCCGGGGGGCTTCATAGTGGGTCGGGTTGCGGAGGATGGCATGGGTGCGGCGCCGGATCTCCGTGACGATCGGCGCCATGCGCGGGTCGGCAGCCACGACAAGGGCGGCCCGCTGCCGCAGCCGCTTGACGACCATGCGGCACTCGCCCACAAGCTCGTCCTGGTTGCCGCCGACCGTCACGATGGCGCCCGTGATCGCCTTGCACTTCTTCAGGGCGTCCGGGCCGTCGTAGTCGATGAGGGTCGTGCGGAACTTCTCGGTCAATGCAGCCACGTGTGCCGGCGTTTTGATCTTGTCCTTCCTGGCGGCTTTTCGGGCGTCGAGCTCGCGGAGGAGCTGCTCGAGGTCGCCCAGAGGCTTCGCCAGGTCGGGATGCGCCTTCTTCTGCTCGCCGAGGTACTCGAGCATCTCGTGGCCGAAGGCAACGTAGTCCTCGATCCGGCCGCGAATGTGGTTGACGAAGGCCATGACGTCGTCGAGCGCGCGCTCGATCTCGGCCTTCTTGCCTTCTTGTTGCCGTTTCGCGTAGATGCCGTTGAGCAGATCTCGTGTGGCACACGTGGGGCGTCCCTTGAGGGCTTCGCCGTGGGCCTCGACGTCGAGGATGTATTCGCACGGGCCGACGCCAAGCGTGCCGCGCACGATGTCCACCACGGTGAAGGCGTCGAGCGGGGTCTCGCGCACGCGGTTGATGGGGTAGAGGATGGCCGGCCCGTCGAAGCGGTTCTTCTTGCTCAAGGGTTGGAGGTAGGCCCGTCCGCGCGTGTCGATCCAGCAGGGGTAGAGGAACCTGCCGAGGACGGTTGTCCAGCGCTTGCGGTCCGATCCGAGGGTCTGTGGCGGCCCAAACCAGCCGGGCCGGAGGTACCGGCTGTTGCGCTGCTGAAGGGCCATCTCCCAACTGTCCGTCAGACCGTTGTCGCGCCGCCAGTCCACGCGCCACATGGCTGCGAAGGGCCTTTGCCATGCCAGGGGGAGCACTTTTCCTGCGTCGGCTTGGGCCACGTCGCGCGCGTGCCAGACGCCGGCGCCCTCCAGGACGGCCGTCCACACTTTGCCCTTCTTGCCGAAGGGGATCGTGGACGTGGTGATCCGGCGTTGCGCCGCTGCGCCCGACAGCTCGATCTGGATGTCCTGATCGCGGGAGTTCCACACGCTCATCACGATGGCTTCTCCGCTGCCGATCATGTGGAGAAGCAAGTTCTCGCTCGGCAGCTCGGCCCTCGACACAGGGAGCGCCGTGGCATCGGCGACGATGTCGTCGGCAAAGAAATCGGGCAGGATGGCGAATCGGCAGGGCGCGCTCACGCGCAGACTGGTGGTGCCGGCGCGCGGCTCGGTGGCGACGAACACCTGGCCGATGTTCAGGCGATGGCGCAGCACGAACGAGGCGCCGTCTGGCGTCCGATACGTGGCATCCACCGCGGCCGCCGACTCGTCGTTGTCCACCACCTGGACGGCGGCGATTCGGACGTCCGGCGCGGGAGCGATGGTCGCCCGAAGGTTGGTCCCTGTGCTGCTGTAGGCATACAGTTCAGCGCCGGGGGCCTCGCGGCGCAGCACCAGAGCCAGCCGCCCGTTCGTGATGACGCAATGGCCGACAAAGCGGTGACCGGGCGCGTCGTCCTCGAGCTTTTTCCAGGCGGGCCGCGTGGCGAGGGTCTTCGGGCTGATCCCGGCCGAGGAGCGCGCCGTGTCGAACATCTCGA
Organism: Candidatus Brocadiia bacterium; assembly: GCA_016782825.1. GTDB lineage: Bacteria > Planctomycetota > PUPC01 > DSUN01 > DSUN01 > BS750m-G60. The sequence goes on from JADHXT010000128.1 coordinate 6,031, forward strand.
CGGCCTGGGACACAGGCAGCCGCGCGCCCATCGTCCGCCATCGCTCGTACGGGATGTAGGTGCCCTCGTAGAGGCGGAACATGTCCGCGAGGTAGCCGCAGTCGGGCTGGGTGCAGCTCAGGTAGGCGAACCAGCCTTGCGGGAAGTCCTTCTCGACCTTGAAGGTCACGTGGAGCTCGGTCCACTCGTCCTGGGTGAGGGTGAAGATGCGGCTCTTTGCCGCTCTGTCCCAGGGCTTGGCTCGGCGCTCGATCTGGAGGTCGGCCTTCACCGGCCCGCCGACGCTCCTGGCCAGGACGGCGAACGTGTAGGTGCGGCCCTTGTCGCCGGCCTCGAGGGTCTGGCCGAACTGGGTGCCCCAGTCGGCCACCTTGCCGATCGTCACCTGCGCGCAGCGGCGCCCGTCGCAGGCGTCGCCATCGGCCGCCGCGAAGCGCGCGGCGGTGGCCCCGCCCCGGTCGAGCTTCCAGTAGCCTTTCCCCTGCTCGAAGCTCTCGTTGCCGAACAGGTTTTCCGGCCGCTGCGCAAAGACAGATGCACTCAGAAGAGCGGACAAGCAAGCCCAATAGAGGGTCAATCGCCGTCCAGCCGTTTGGCTCACGGGGTGGGTTCCTTTCGGGGCTCTGCGTTGCTCTTCTCCCAGAGCCGTTGCTCGCACTGCGCGCGGATGCGTCTGGCGAGCTCGGTGTCCTTGGGTGAGGTGGCTTCGGCCGTCAGGCAGAGCTGCCTGACTCGGCGGACGATCATGCGAAAGCGGGCGAGCGCCGCATCCTGGCTTCGTTCCATCGTGCGCAGCGTGGCGCCCAGCTCGCGGCACTGCGGCAGTGCATCGTCCCGTCCGATCAGCGCGGCCATGCGTGCCGCCGCGTCCTCGGCGGCCCGGAGTGGGGCGCGGTGCAGGGGAGGGTGGCGCGGCGAGCCGCTCATTGCCTCGAGGATGTCTCGCGCGAGGCCCACGCGCTTCGGGTCGTCCTCGAGGGCCTTGTCGCACTGTGAGCGCACCTTCACGGCAAACCCCACGTACTCAGCGATCCTCTTGTGGCTCTCTCGGAAGTGCGCCATCATCTGGCGGAGGCGTTCGCGAATCTGCTCTTCGTGGCGCCCTGCCCGCTTGTGCTGCAACAGGCCCTCGACCCACGCGGTCACTTGGGCGGGCGTTCGGCCACCGTCGGCCGCCAGCCCCTCGAGGTCGAGGAGGTACTGGCAGGGGCCGACGCCCAGGGTGTTGCGCATCACGTCGGTGGGACAGAAGACGCTCAGCGGCGTCTCTCGGCTGCGCTCGATGGGATAGACGACGAGAAACTTCTCCGGATGGATCGCGTCGGAGTTGCCGCGCGACAAGAGGCGCACGAACGCTCGCCCATTCTCGAGCCAACACCCCTCACTGCCCACAGTACCATTGGCCTGGAACGGATGCGAGCGACTCACGCCGCCTGCGTGCGCGAAGCTCATGCGCCACCTGGCAGGGTAACCTGGCCGCCAGTCCAAAGCGATATCCCTACCCATCTCGACTTTCTTGACATCGCGCGCGTGCCAGATGCCAGGATGTTCCAGAACGGCGACCCAGGTGCTCTTGCCCTTCTGGCAGTCCATCTCGCAGGCCGCGCGCTGCTGGGGGCCGGGCAGGCGGACGACGCGCGCGTTCCGTCTCTTGGATTTCCACACGCACATGACCAAGGCATCGCCGCCCTCGATGAGGCCCAGGAAGAAGTTCTCTGTCGGGAGGCCCACGACCGGCGCGGGGAGCGCGGCGGCGCGGTAGACCATGTCGTCGGCGAAATAGTCCGGCACCACGACGTAGCGAATGCGGCCCCCGACGCGCAGCGTGCGGACGCCTGGGCCGGGCCGCACGTCCAGGGCCATCTCACCCGTCGTGAGGCGATAGCGCGCGGAGAGCGGCGAACCCTTGTCGGTCTTGCAGGCCGCTTCGAGCATCACCGCGCCCGCACTATTCTCAAGGATCCGCACGGAGGCAGGGGCACTTGCGGGCCTCCCGCCCGCTGCAAGGGGCACGAGGAGGACCCGTTGCTTTGGGCCGGTGTCCGCCCAGGCGTAGACCGCGGCGACGGAGCCTCTCCTGCGCAAGACGACGGCAATGTGGTTGTTGAGGAACACGGCGTCGCCCAGGAACTTGTGGGTGGTATTGTCTTCAGGGATGCGCGTCCAGCCTGACCTGTTGGCCAGCGCTTCGGGTGCCAACGGACCGTCTGAGGGCGTGCGGGTGTCGAAGAGGAGGGTGAAGGGGACGGAAGGTCTCCCTGAGCCGCTCTCCGCGTGGTGCGAGGCGGCTGCAAGAGCAATCAGTGCGGCCAGGATGAGTGTGGGGGCGTGGCGGTGGCTCACAGGGGGCCTCTCGGTGGCTACTTCCAGTCGGGATGCATGTCGGAGCTGCCGCGGGTCAGTTGCGTGGGCGAGCCGCCGCGGGCGGGGACCACGTAGAGCTCCCAGGGGCCGCGCTCCGAGGCGCCTTGGCAGAAGACGACCTGCGTGCCGTCCGGGCTCCAGCG
>JADHXT010000129.1 GCA_016782825.1 Candidatus Brocadiia bacterium
CCTCCCTCTCCCCTGGGGAGAGGGCAGGGGTGAGGGTGCCTTGAACACGCGTCACGCCATCGTCTTCAGCTTCTCGATCGTCTCGCCCACGTGGGCGGCGGAGGCCTGGAGGGCGGCCAGCTCGTCGGCCTCGAGTTCGAGCTCGATCACCTGCTCGACGCCGCCGGCGCCGAGGACGACGGGCACGCCGGCGAACACGCCGTCGATGCCATACTGACCGTCGAGCCGCACGCAGGCGGGCAGCACGCGGTGCTCGTCGCGCAGGATGCTGGCCACCATGGCCACGACGCTGGACGACGGCGCGTAGTAGGCGCTGCCTGTCTTCAGGAGGCCGACGATTTCGGCGCCGCCGGTGCGGGTGCGACCGATGAGCGCGGCAATGCGGTCGTCGGGGATGAGGGCGCAGATGGGCACGCCGCCGACGTTGGCGTAGCGGGGCAGCGGCACCATCGAGTCGCCGTGGCCGCCGAGCACCATGGCCTCCACGTCCTTCACGCTCACGCCGAGTTCCATGGCGATGAACGCGCGGAAGCGGGCGGAGTCGAGCACGCCGGCCATGCCCAGGACGCGCTCGGGCGCGAAGCCGGTCTTTTCGAGCGCCAGGTAGGTCATTACGTCGAGGGGGTTGGTGACCACGATGACGATGGCGTCGGGCGCGTGGGCGGCGACGTCGGCCGCGATGCCGCCGACGATCCGGGCGTTGATGGCCAGCAGGTCGTCGCGGCTCATGCCCGGCTTGCGGGCCACGCCGGCGGTGATGACCACGAGGTCGGAGCCGGCCACGTCGGTGTTGTTGTTCGAGCCGGTGATCTTCGCGTCGTAGCCTTCCACGGGCGCGGCTTCCATCATGTCGAGTGCTTTGCCTTGCGGCAGGCCTTCCACGATATCCAGCAGCACCACGTCGGCGAGTTCCTTCTCCGCAATGCGCTGCGCCGTCGTCGCGCCGACGTGTCCCGCGCCGAAAACCGAAACCTTGGGCTTGGGCATCGTCTGCATCCTTTCCGCTATCTTCCTTCGCGTTGATTCGCGGGCTACTCTTGTTCCATCCTGCGGATAATCGCCGCGCCCATCTCGCGGGTGCCGACAGCGGTGGGGTCATCGCGGTGGGGCTTGAGGTCGTACGTGACGTCGCGCCCCTCGGCGATGACGGCGGCGACGGCGCCCTCCAGCTTGTCGGCGGCAGCGGCCTCGCCCATGTGGCGGAGCATGAGCACGCCGCTGAGGACGAGCGCCGTGGGGTTCACCTTGTTCTGCCCCTTGTATTTCGGGGCCGAGCCGTGGGTGGCCTCGAAGACGGCGGCATGCTCGCCGATGTTGGCGCCGGGCGCCACACCGAGCCCGCCGACGAGGCCGGCGCACAGGTCGCTCACGATGTCGCCGTAGAGGTTCGGGAGCACGAGCACGTCGTACAGCTCGGGCTTCTGGACGAGCTGCATGCACATGTTGTCCACGATGCGGTCGTCGAAGGCCACGGTGCCGCCGTCGTAGGTCACGTGCGCGTCGTCGTGATGGTGGACGGCGACGCCGTTTTCCTCGGCCACCTGGCGGGCGACGTGGAGGAACAGGCCGTCGGAGAACTTCATGATGTTCGCCTTGTGGACGGCGGTGACGAGCCTGCGGCCGAGGCGCTGGGCGTAGTCGAAGGCGAACTGCACGATCCGCCGCGAGCCGAACACGCTGATGGGCTTGATGCTCACGCCGCTGTCGTCGCGGATGGGCTTCGGCTGGAGGCTGCGGCACAGCTCGATCACCTGCCGGGCCGCGTCGGTGCCCTGCTCGAACTCCACGCCGGCGTAGAGGTCCTCGGTGTTTTCGCGGACGATCACCAGGTCGATATCGTCGTAGACCGAGCGCACGCCCTGGTAGCTCTTGCACGGGCGGACGCAGGCGAAGAGGTCGAGCACCTGGCGCAGATGCACGTTCACGCTGCGGAAGCCCTTGCCCACGGGCGTGGTGACGGGGGCCTTGAGCGCCACGCCGTTGTGGCGGATGCTCTCGATCACCTCGTCGGGCATGGGCGTGCCCACCTTCTCGGCCACGTCCACGCCGGCGTGCTGCACGTCCCAGGCGATGTCCACGCCGGTGGCATCGATGCAGTCGCGGGTCACGGCCGCGATCTCGGGGCCGACGCCGTCGCCGTCGATGAGCGTCACGTTGTATCTGGCCATGGGAATCATCCTCTCCGTCGTCACTGCGGGATGGTGGCACGGCCACCGCTGCAAGCAAGACCTTGTATTATACCGGCATCGTCCCACCGCCTCCACCGAAGGTCGAGACGCTGGTCATGCGGGGGGACCTTCTTTGGGGGTGCCACTTCAGCCATCCGAAGTGTTGCCAAGAGGGCAGGATAGGGTCCGAGGTGGTGCAGCCGCGAAACGGCGGCTCAGAGGAGAATCTCACACACAGGAAACAGAGGGAAGAAAAGAGCGGACCGCGAAAGACGCGAACGACGCGAAAGGGGAATAGGATAGGGTCAGGGCGCGCTTGACATTCGAGGAGCTCGGAGTAGCATGTAGGGATGGGAATGACCCGCTTCTCCTGGGACGATGCGAAGAACGCCGCGAACCAGAAGAAGCACGGCGTGAGCTTCGAGGAAGCACGCACTGTCTTCTACGACCCGAAGGCGCGTCAGTTTTACGATGACGAGCATTCAGCGTGGGAAGACCGGTTCCTGATGCTGGGCATGAGCTCACGGCTGCGTGTCCTGTTGGTCTGCCACTGCTACAGAGAATCCGAGGCCGTCATTCGGATCATCTCGGCCAGAAGAGCAGTCGCCAGCGAGAGAGCGCTCTATCCAGGGTGAAGAGATGGAAGATGAATACGACCTGACGAAGATGAAGTCCCGCCTGAATCCCTACGCGAGACAATTGAGGGAGCAGGTGACTCTCCGCCTCCGTCCCGACACGGTGGAGTACTTCAAGAAGCTGGCCGAGGAAACGGGCGAGGACTATCTGACTCTGATCGACCTGTACCTTGCCGACTGCGCCGCGCGCCACCAGCGTCCACCCGCCCTCGCCAGGCAATGAAACAACGGGGATAGCAGGGGGAACCTTCTTTGGGGGAAGAGGGTTCCCCCCGCAACGCTTCTCATGCTTCCGTCACTTCTTCACGCTATCGGCTTCGCACGCGACGCGGAAGCCGATGTGGCCCTGGTCGGGGAGCCAGAAGTAGTTCTTCGGATACTGCGGGTCCTTATAGCGCCAGGACGGCTGTTCGGCCAGGCGAGCGGCGGATCGCAGGGCCTCAGGGGGGTCCACCCACGAGCCACCGCGGGCCACGTGGTAGCGCTTGCACGGCTCATCGATGCCCTTGCCGACGGGCAGCTTGGGACCGAAGGGGTTGCGCGTGACCACGTGCTTCGCCCGCCTGCCGTACGCCTTCGGGTCGTAGAAGTCGTGGCACCACTCCATCACGTTGCCGTGCATGTCGTAGAGGCCCCACGGGTTGGCCTTCCTCTGCGCCACAGGATGGGTCTGCTCGTCGGAGTTGTCCTCGAACCACGCGTGGTCCTCCAGCATGTCGGTGTCGTCGCCGAAGGAATAGGCGGTGACCGTGCCGGCCCGGCAGGCGTACTCCCATTCCGCTTCGCTGGGCAGGCGGTACCTGCGACCCGTCTTGAAGCGCAGCCATCGGCAGAAGTCCACGGCGGCAAACCATGTGACGGCCATGATCGGCCGTCTGCCGGCGCCCCAGCCCATGGTGGGATCACCATAGGGGCCATCGGAGGGGCCTGTGACACCATCCACGCCGTAAACGGCCGCGAGATTCAGATTGTCGATGCCCTCGACCTTCCAGGGACGCGCGGGATCGGGGAGCTGCTCGGGACGCAGCCGCTCGCGCCAGCGGTCTCGCCTCTTGAGGAACTCCCTCGTTCGCGGGCCCATGACCTCGTCCAGATAGACGAAGAAGAGGTCCAGGGTCGCTTCCGTTGTGCAGATGTAGAACGAGGAGACGCGGACGGTGTGCTGGGGGCCTTCGTCGGGCTGGCGGCCGGGCTCGTTCGGCGGGCTGCCCATGGTAAAGGTGCCGCCGGGGATGAGGACCATATCGAAGCGGAACGTCTTGGCCGGCTCTCGCCGACCTCCGCTTCGGATGGTCTCGGTGAAGCGCGGCGGCAGGGGGCGGGGTGCGCCGGCCAAGACGGGAAGGGAGACAGTAAGCAGACCAAGCAACAGGTGCACGCAGCGTTCGCTATGCGACGACGTCCCCACGGTTTCCCTCCTTCCCATATGACGGCGGCCATTCGCCCGTGAGCGAATGGCCGTTGCCCAATAGGAAGGTTTTCGGAAGGAGGGTGTGCGGGGGAGGAAAGCCCTTTTCCCAAAAGGGTTTCCTCCCCCGCAACGTTTCTCATTCTCCCGTCACTTCTTCACGCTATCGGCTTCGCACGCGACGCGGAAGCCGATCTGGGCTTGTTCGGGGAGCCACCAGACGCTCTTGGGGTACTGGGGGTCCTTGTAGCGCCAGGCGTCCACTTCGCGGGTGCGGACGGCGGAGCGGAGTTCCTCGGCGGGATCGTTCCAGGCGCCGCCGCGGGCGAGGTGGTAGCGCTTGTGCACTTCCTCGACGTCGTCGCCGACCGGCTTGGCCGGGCCTTTGGGGTCGGTCACGGGGTTGGCCTTGGCGCAGGTGGCGTAGGCCTTGGCGTCGTAGTAGTCGTGGCACCACTCTTTGACGTTGCCGTGCATGTCGAAGAGGCCGAAGGCATTGGGCTTCTTGGAGCCGACCGGGTGGGTCTGCTCGTCGGAGTTGTCTTCGTACCAGGCGTAGTCGTCGATATCGCTGTCGTCCTTGCCGAAGGAGTAGGCGGTGGTGGTGCCGGCGCGGCAGGCGTATTCCCACTCGGCCTCGGTGGGGAGGCGGTATTTCTTGCCGGTCTTCTTGGAGAGCCAGCGGCAGAAGTTCACGGCGTTGACCCAGGTGGGTGCGATGACGGGGCGCTTGCCGCCGCCCCAGCCCATGGTCAGGTCGCCATAGATGGGGGTGGGACTGCCGATGGCATCCACGCCATAGATCTTGGCGAGCTTGAGGTTGTCCACCTTCTTGAGGTCTTCGGGGTTGGCCGGGTCGTTCCTGGCGGCCTTGGCCGATTCCTTTGCAGCGGCGGCCTTCTCCGCGGCGGAGGCCGTGGCCTTGGCCTTGGCGCCGGCCTCGTGGTCGTCGCGGGTGCTCTTGACCGTCTCGGCGTAGTAGATCATGAACAGATCGAGGGTGGTCTCGTGCGCGCACAGGTAGAAGGGGCTGATCTTCACCTCGACCTGCGGCCCTTCGTCGTCCTTGCGCTCGTCCTCGTCCTCGGGGCTGCCCATCTTGAACGAGCCGCCGGGGATGAGCACCATCTCAATGCTGGACTTCTTACCCTCGGCCTTGGCCTTGCTGCCCTCAATGGTTTCGGTGAACTTCTTGGGCAGCTCGCCGGCCACGGCCATCGCAGCCGCCGCGAGGATGAGCGCCAACGTACTCACAGTCCTTGCCATGCTCTCGATTCTCCTCAACAGTAGAAGTCCCAGGCGGATTGCCCCGCCGTGGTGTGCCTTGTGCGGGCAGGGGGTGGCTCGTGGGAAGCCGTGGCCCGACGCACGGTGGCCCGTGCAATAGAAAGAAGCGCCATAGAGGCCCCGGAGCGGGAGCCGGCGCTCCATTACCACTGCACTATATGATCCCCTTTCCGGGGACGAGAGTCAAGTGGGGATGAGGCCCGCGCAGCGTGCCGCCATGGTGGGGGAATGGAGTGTCTGTGTGGGCGGGATGTCCCCGTCCCGCGTCCTGCATTCCCAATGGGCGCACAGAAGACGCGGCGTGGGGACACGCCGCCCACACGGAGGAGCCTTTCTCGGGCGAGGCGGGTCGCAACGGGCCGTCAGGCCTTCTTCTCGTCGTCCTGGAGCGCCTTTTCGGCGTAGTTCGGGTGGCGCGTGAGCCAGGCCTCGATGACCTTGCCGCTGAAGGGCACACCGAGGGTGCCGGGCTTGGCGAAGCTGTCCAGGTACACGTAGCCGAGGACCGCCAGGATCATGAGGTACCCGCACGTCTTGTGGACCGTGTAGGCCAGCGGCAGCCAATGTGAGGGGGCCTCGAACATCAGCATTCCACCCGTGACCGCCAGAGACACGACCACCAGGCCGGGCAGCCAGAAGAGAACCCTCTGCCCTGCGCTGGGGCGGCCGGCCGGCACGCGGCCCCTGGAGCCCAGGCAGGCGAGCAGCATCGCCCCGAGGAGGACGTACGCGAACACGCCGTGGACACTGCTCGTTCGCAGGCTCAGCAGCACGTTCACCCCCGAGACCATGCAGATGCCCGTCGCGGCCAGGACGAGGAACGAAAGGAACAGCGTGAAGTGGGCCAGCCGCGACACCATCCCGAAGCGGCGGATGTACTCCTGGACTTCCTCGGGCGGGCGCACCTTCGGCCCGAAGGCCACGTAGTGCAAAGCCATGGCCAGCACGATGAGCAGGATGGCCCACCGGGCGTAGGGTTGCACGAAGCGCGCCCCGAGGTCGCCGAGTGCCCGCAAGAGCGCTGGCATGCCGATACGCGCATGGAACGGCGCGCCCTCGGGCTGGCCGTCGGCGCCGACGGCGCGGGTGATGCCGACCGAGTGCCAGAAGGGCGAGGCGTAGTTGTGGCACTCGAGGCAGCCCTGGGCGCCGAGGCTCTGCGCCGCGGGCCGCACGCTGTGGGCCACCGCCAGGTCGATGGGATCGGCGAGGGGGCTGGGCTCGATCTGGAGGGTCCACGTGAGGGGATCGTCGTTGGCGTCGTCGAGGGAGTAGACGTTGCCGCCGACGAAGAGCATGGGCTGGTAGTTGCGGTCGGGGTCGTCGCTCTTCTTGGTGAGCAACTTGAGGAGGATAGCGATCTCGGCGTCGGAGTTGATGAGGCCGGGGCTGGCATCGGCCGCGGCGGCCTGGATCTCGGCGTCGGTGATGCCCACCTTGGCGCGATAGGCGGCTTCCTTCCCGATGAGCTTGGCCTTGGCGGCGGCGTCGCTGGCCGTCTTGAGGTCTTCCTGGAGGTCGTTGTGCTTCTTGACGTAGGTGCCGGCGAGCTTCTTGATGCGGCTCTTCACGCGGGAGACGGGCAGCGGCTCGAAGCCGTCGCCCATCTTGCGGGCGTAGAAGGCGGGGAGCATGCGCATGACGGGGCGGATCTGGCCATCGGCCTTCACGAAGACGGGCGTCCACACGGTGGGGCCGCTGCCGGCCATGGCGCCGCCGGGGGTGCCCCAGAGCGGATTGGTGGGCTTCTCGATGGCGAGGGGCATCTGGCGCGGGTGCGGGCCAGAGTGGCAGGTCTCGCAGGCGATCTCCTTGAGGTGGAACTTCGGCAGGCCGCGGTGTTCGGGCGCGGGCGAGCCAAGGCGGCCGGCGGTGTGGCAGCCCTCGCAGGAGAGTGTCTTGAAGCCGTCCATGCCGGCGAGCATCTGGCCGTGACGGCGGGAGCCGAAGATGGCGTGGGTGGGCGTGGCGCGGTGGCAGTCGACGCAGGCGAGGCCGCTCTTGGTGTGGACGTCGGCGTCCCAGCAGTCGCTCCAGGGGGTGGCGTCCTTGGCCGGCTTGCGGTGGCAGAACAGGCAGTTGGCGTCGGGCGGGCGGCCCACGTTCACATCCACCTTGCCGTGGCCGTCGAAGAGGCCGGGCTTGTAGTGCACCTGGATGGGCGGCTCGGCTCCGGAGGCGGGCTCGGGTGCGTCGGCCTTGGTCTTGGGCAGGATGATGGTCTTGCCTTCCACGGTGCCGAAGCCGGCGCCCACGGTGGCGGCGTGCTTGAAGTTGAGCACGGAGATTTGGGTGCCGCGCTCCACGTGGTCGTAGCCCTCGCGCTGGTGGCACACCAGGCAGTCCACCTCGAGCACGCCGCTCTGGTCCCAGCGGGAGTCGAAGTAGTCGGCGTTCTGCTCGTCGTCGCGGAGGGCGAGGCTGGCGGCGAGGGTCGTGTCGTAGCGTTGGCCGCTCGAGTCCAGCTCGTAGCGGCCGCCGCCGGGATGGTAGGCGCCCAGCTCGCGGGCGAGGTCGAAGGGGGTCTTGTGGGTCTTGGCCTTGAAGGGCTGCTTCGCGGCGGGCAGCCAGCCGTGCGACAGGGGATGCTGCGTGCCTGTTTCCTCGTCAAACTCCGTCCAGACGTGGATGGGCGGACGCTTGGGGTCGGGCGTCGGGTCGGCGAACATGACGGTGTGCGAGCCCTGGGAGATGGTGCCGTAGTCGTGGCACTTGGCGCTGGTGCACGTCTGCCTGGGGCTGTAGGGCACGAGGCTCTTGGGGCCGAGGACGTTGCCATCGGCGTCCTTCAGCTCGATGCGGTGGACGAAGCGTGCCGCGTCGGCCCGCTGGGCGTTGGCCACCGGCTGCGCGGCGCGGTTTTCGGGCGCCTCGCCCGCCTGTGCCAGCGAGCAGAGGAGAATGGCGAGAGCGGTAAAGAGCGTGCACGCCCGGCGGCTTGTTCTGAACACCTTCCGACCTC
>JADHXT010000130.1 GCA_016782825.1 Candidatus Brocadiia bacterium
AGATATCGGCGTCGCCGGCCTTGCGGCGGGCGAGGGTGAGGGCTGGGGCAGGGGGATAGATGGTGATGCCGTGGGCGGGTTTGGCCTGCGTGAAGAGGCCGCCTTCGGGCTGGGTGTTTCTGCCCATGAAGATGAGCCGTGCCACGAAGTCGTCGAGGGGCTTGGCCAGGGCGTCGTAGGGCTGGCTCGGCGGGCGGACGGGCAGGCCGGGGGGCGCGAGCAGCGCCACGTCCGAGAGCGCCTGCCACGCGGCCATGCGCTTGATCTCCTCGGGCGTGGTGGAGAGGCCGGCGTCGGCGAGGGCGCGGCCGAAGGCCGGCTTCACCTCCGCGGGGCAGTTGCTGAGCGCGGCCTGGAACTGCGGCGTGTGGAACCAGCCCATCGTGGCCCGACACGCCGCCGGCGGCGACACGAAGCCCGCCTCGAGGTCCACTTGGCCGCCCTGCACAAGACCGCAGGCAGCCAGCAACGCTACTGCACCGAACACGCTGCGACGGTTCATTCTCTTGTCCCCTGTTGTAAGGCTCGGATGGCCCCGAGCCGTTTGCCTGTGGTGTCCGCAAGCGACGACGGCGCGATTCTACGGCTGCCCCGCTACGAAGTCAAGCCGGCGAGGGAAAGAAGAAGCCGAGCCGAGCGAAACTTTTCTGTCCATTTTCAGCTTCCTCTCATCTTCTTCCGCTATACTGGTGTGTGGATTGGCTCGTGCGAGCCACCGTTCGTCTGGGCGTATGGAAGGAGCCGCGTGATGAGGAAGCTCGAGTGGATGTCTGTCGCAGTGTTGGCCCTGAGCCTGTCGGTGGCCGTCTGCTTGCCCGTGTGGGCGGAGGCCGGCCTGGACAAAGTCCCCGCCGCCGTGAAGGCCACGATTCTCAAGGAGGCCAAGGGCGCAGCCATCCTCAAGGTGAAGAAGGAGAAGGAAGACGGCGCGGTCGTGTACGAAGCGAAGTTCGTGCGCGACGGCAAGGTCACCGAGGTGGAAGTGGCGCCCTGTGGCAAGCTCATCTGCACGGAGGTGAAGCTGTCGATGGCCGATGTGCCTGAGGCGGTGAAGGCCACGATCCTCAAGGAGGCGAAGGGCGCGAAGATCGAGGAAGTGGAGAAGAAGGTCGCCAGCGGCAAGACCACCTACGAAGCCGAGTTTGAGGCGGGTGGCAAGGACGTGGAGATCGAGGTGTCCGCGGACGGCAAGCTGCTGGGCCGCGAAGTGGAGGCAGCGGACGACGACGCTGACGACGACGACGATGATGACGATGATGACGACGAGCAGGAGGTTTCCATCGATCAGGTGCCTGCGGCGGTGAAGGCCACGATCCTGAAGGAGGCCAAGGGCGCCAAGATCAAGGAGATCGAGAAGGAAAACAAGCACGGCAAGACCGTGTACGAGGCGGAGTTCGTCGTCGATGGCAAGGAGATCGAGATCACCGTCGCCGCGGATGGCAAGCTCCTGAAGCGCGAGGTCGAAGACGACGACGACGATGACGACGACGATGATGATGATGACAAGTAGCCGTGGCACAGCCTGCGCGCGGTAGGCTATAATGAGGGCGCCGAGGCCGGCGACGGGTTCGGCCTCGGCAGCCACTTCACTGAATGGGCGCAGCATGCGTGTGTTGGTGGTCGAGGATTACGCGCCGCTCCGCAAATCGCTGGCGCGCGGCTTGCGACAGGAAGGCTTCGCCGTGGACCTCTCGGCCGACGGCGAGGAGGGCCTCTGGTATGCGCAGAGCAACGACTACGATGTGATCGTCCTCGACCTCATGCTGCCGAAGCTCGATGGCCTCGGCATCCTGCGCCGGCTTCGTGGCGAAGGGCACAAAGCCCCGGTGCTCATCCTCACCGCCAAGGGCGAAGTGGACGACCGCGTGCACGGGCTGAACCTCGGTGCCGACGACTACCTCGTGAAGCCTTTCGCCTTCAAGGAACTGCTCGCGCGCATCCAGGCCTTGGTGCGGCGTCGCTATGACTCGCACGACCCCATGCTCTGCGTCGGCGACCTGACCATCGACACGGCGGCGCGCACCGCGACCCGTTCGGGGCGTGCGCTGGACCTGACGGCGCGGGAGTATGCGCTGCTGGAGTTGCTCGCGCTCCGCGCCGGCGAGGTGGTGACCCGCACGGACATCTGGGAGCATGTCTACGAGTTCGACTCGTCGGCACAGAGCAACGTGGTGGAAGTCTACATCGGCTACTTGCGGCGCAAGCTGGAGCAAGGCGGCCTGCCGCGGCTCATCCACACCCGCCGAGGCCAGGGCTACGTGTTGGAGGAGAGGCCGTGAGCCGCTCGCTGCACGCTCGCCTGCTGGCGGGCATCGCGCTCGCCACGATGCTCATCCTGGCGGCCTCGTCGCTGGCTGTCTACGGGCTCATGCGGTCGTCGCTGCTGGCCGAGTTTGACTCGGCGCTCGTGGGCAAGGCCCGGTCGCTGGCGGCCCTGGTGGAAGCCGACCACGAGGACGGCGATGGTGACGAGAGAATGACGATCGATCGAGTGCCCGAGGCCGTGCGGGCCGAGATCCTGCGGCGCGCCAAGGGACGAACGGTGGCCGAGATCGAGCGGAAGACGGCCCGCGGCAGGTTCGTCTACGAGGTGGAGGTGCGGTCGGGCGACGAGGAGGCGGAGTTCGAGGTCCAAGGCGGCCCCGCGCCGGAGGCCGAGCATCGTCCTGTGCACTTCGACCTCGAGTTCGCCGAAGGCGGCTTCCCCGAGCTCGAACGCGGCGAGCGGCCGGAGTACCTCCAGGTGTGGCAGGCCGGCGGCCACGTGCTGTATGCATCGCCCTCGCTCGATGGCCACACATTGCCGCGGCGACCCACCTCCGCTGACGCACCCGTGTGTGGGTCAACAACCCTGCCCGACGGGCGGCGGGGCCGCATGGCCACGCTCACGTTCGAGCCGCGGGGCGAACACCACGAGGCAGATGAACGGGCCAAGGTGACCCTCGCCCTCGCCCGCGACACGGCGGACGTGGACCACACCCTCGCTCGCCTGCGTTCGCTGCTCGTGGCGGTGTGTGTGCTGGCCACGGTCGTGTCGGCGGGGGTGCTCACGTGGCTGGTGAAGGTGGGCCTACGGCCCGTGGCACAGCTTGCCCGCCAGATCGGCGACATGGGCGAGGACGACCTGTCGGTGCGCATCGCAGAGGGCCGGGCGCCGGCGGAGCTTCTGCCCGTCGTGGCTCGCCTCAACGAACTGCTCGCGCGACTCGAAGCCGCCTTCGAGCGCGAGAAGTCCTTCAGTGCCGACGTGGCTCACGAACTGCGCACCCCACTCGCAGGCCTGCGAACCACCCTCGAGGTCGCCCTCGCCGGCGAGCGCGACCTGGCGCTCTTCGAGGAAGGCCTCGGCGACTCCTTGGGCATCACGTGTGAGATGCACGCCATGGTGGAAAACCTGCTGGCCATGGCCCGATGCGAAGCCGGCCACGCCTCCGTGACGTGCGAGCCTGTAGACCTGCACGACCTGCTGCGGGAATGTTGGGGTCAGGCGGAAGAGCAGGCCGCAGCGCGCGGGCTGAGCGTCGAATGGCAGCTTGGCGAGCCTTGCACGCTGCAGACCGACCGCGACGCGCTGCGCCTCATCTTGGTCAACGTGCTCGGCAACGCGCTGGCCCACTCCGACGAGGGGGGCCGCGTGCGCATCGCCACCGAGTCGCGTGACGGTCGCGTGGAACTCCGCGTGACGAACAGCGGAACCACGCTGAGCGAAGGGCAGGTGGGGCACGTCTTCGAGCGATTCTGGCGAGGCGACGCCGCCCGCAGCGCCACGGGCGTGCACTGCGGCCTCGGCCTCGGCCTGTGCGAGCGCCTCACGCGGCGCCTGGGCGGCCGCATCACGGCCGCATCCCATCCCAGCGGCGACTTTGTCCTCACCCTCGTCTTCGAGCAGTAGCGGGGTGATGGCCGGCAGCACGCCGGCCCGGCTCTCGACGCCTCAGCCGACCTCGACCAACGGCTTCACGCAGACGTCTATCCGGTGCGTCGCCAGGTCGTAGGCCGACTGCGCATTCATCCAGAACTCAGCGGACGTGCCGAGCGCGGCGGAGAGCAGTTGCGCCGTCTCGGGGCTCACGGCGCGGCGCTCGCGCACGATCTCGTTGATGCGGCGGACCGGCACGCCAATGTGCGCGGCCAGCGCGGTCTGCGTGATGCCGAGGGGCCGCAGGAACTCCTCGAGCAGGAGCTCCCCTGGCGAAGTGGGCGTACGGTGTTTCGGCATCATCTCTCTTCTCACCTATCGGGAGCGGTAGCCCACGACGGATACGTTGTGAGCCGCGCCCTCTTCCGTCAGTGGCGACCGTCCTGTGTCACAGCCGGGGTTCCCTGACTCCTACTGCAAGAGGTGAGCAATCTGTGGCCGTTCTCAGCGCCCCCTGGGACCGATGCGCACGTTCTCGCGGACGAACTTGGCCATCGCCTCGGCCTTCGCCAAGTGGGGAGCAAGGGCTTCGGCTTGATCTCGCTTCAAGAAGATGGTGGACCCGATGGCGAAACGTTCCTCAGGTCGAATGCTGACGGAGAAACCGTACTTCATGTCCTGTGAGTAGGTAACGCTGTATTCGCCTGCCCTGGCCTCCTTGCGCGTATCTTCCTTGGCGTCCTTCATCGCCTCCCACTGCTTCTTGGTGTTCTGAAGTTCCTTCCCGATCACCGCTGCCTCCAAAGGAGTTAGGGTGAGTCTCTCGGTCATCATCATCTGCGGATTGCGCAGATCGAAGGTGAGCCTGTCTGGGGCAAGGTCCAACTCAATCCGCATGTCCCCTTCCTCCGCGACAATCCAGGTAAAGTGCCACTTCTTCAACTCGAAGGACTCGGCAGCCGCCGGTTTGGCGGGCCGGGCAACGAGCGTCAAGCGCCTCTTGCTGATCCACCCCGTGATCTTCTTGCCATCCTTCTCGACGGAAATCTTGACCCAGTCCTCTTGAACAGCCATGGCCTGCAACTCCGCGCCGGCCTCAAGTGTTGTCAGAGCTTCCTCCCCGTCCTGAACCGGTGTTGGCCCTGTGGTCACCTGCACCGTATCGCCGGGGCGGATCGACTCTCCGCAGAGGGCAACTGCCGTGCAGGCAAGCAATGTGACGCCGAAGCTGCCGAACAGCAAACGGCACCTCGCAGGTCTTGCCCCGCCTCGCCCGAACACGCTCGCCATTGGTCTAACCCCTCTTTGTAGTTCGCGGCCAGGTACTGAGAAGTGAGCTCTGGCTGCCTCGTTCGCGTTCTCGGGCAACGTTCGAGCTTGAGGGAATTACCGCACGTGTTCCTTGAGATAACAGAACACGGGAGAGAAGTAGCGGCCCCGCGCGGATGTGGACTGCTTCTTGCCGAAGTTCCGAAAGCAGCTCCTGTCCGGACACCCCTCGCGGAGCCAAATGCGGAAGTATCTCTCAAAGTTGTCCTTGCTCTGGGGCCGTGCTTGGTCACGCTCGGACTTGTACTCCAGCCTGGTATCAGAGACCTCAACAGTGAACGGCGTTCCGCCCGAGGTCTCAAGCCTCAAGGGCGCGTGTTTGCGAAGGTACTCCCAGGCAGCTTCGAAATCCATGATGCCTCCTCTGGCTGGCAATGGTCGGATACGTCTTTCGTAGGACCGAGTAAACGGGCTCTCAGGGTTCTTGCTGCTGTCACTACCCTGTGGGCGTTGTCTTTATCTCAGGCTTCATCATTCGCACCAAGACCGGAGCCTCAGATTCACTTGAACTCGCTACGGGGCAGACCCGACTGGCGGATGATGGATCGAAGCGTGCCCGTCCTGACTCGGCTGTGGTCAGGCACGGGGACGGTGACGGTGGTGTTTTCCAGCTTCTGCTGCATCACGATGTGGCTTCCACGCCGGCGCACTTCCACGAAGCCGTGCTTTGCCAGAATGCGGCAGACGTCTTTGCCCGACAGCCCCCGCAGCTTACCCAACGCCCACCTCCAGGCGGGTGATGTACACCTCGCCGTGCAGCCGCTGTCGAACTTCCTCAGGTGAGGCACACTCGAAGAACAGCTCTACCGCCTCGCGGAGGTTGCTGCGCGCTTCCTCCACGGTGCTGCCCTGGCTCGCGATATCGAGCTCGGCACACTGGGCCACATAGCCATCGTCCTCGCGCTCGATGATGGCGGTGAGTTGACGCGTCATGTGCTTGCTCCTGGTACCTGGTCTACCGTTTGGCCTGTGCTGCGGGCGCACTTCATTCTACTCCCCCCGATCCGCTCGGTCAACCATGGATGGTATCGGTCCGCGGACCTTCGCTTTGACTTCCCTCGCGGTGCGGCATAGAATAGCGGCGTTCCGTGGCCGGAGGGCGAACCTTAGGAGTACCTTGATGTCGCAGGATGAGATCACGCGTCGGGACTTCGCACGGCAGACGGCCGGGGTGGCGGCGGGCGCCGCGCTGGCGTCGGCGCTGGCCGACCAGGCGGTGGCCAAGCCGGCGGCCGTGGACACGAGCAAGATTCTGAACTACAACCCGAAGATGGGCTACCGCCGCCTGGGCAAGACGGGCGAGATGATCTCGGAAATCGGCCTCGGCGGCCACTGGAAGACCCGCAGCGGCGGCCGCTACTGGGCGAGCTTCCCCGGCGACAACCCGCCCCCCGACGTGCAGATGAACCGCAACCAAGTGTGGACCAAGGCCGCCGAGCTGGGCATCAACTACTACGATATCACCACCTCGGGCGAGGCTGCCATCTACGGCCGCTGCGCCAAGACGACCGGCATCAAGCTCCACATCGGCTACTCCGACCACGTGCTGTGCATCCGCAACCCGAAGAACCGCACCGTGGCCGGGATGATGAAGGAGATCGACGAAGGCCTGCGCCGCCTGCTGGTCGAGCAGATGTTCCTCTGGCGCCCCCAGGCACTCATGGGCGGCGGCCACACGAAGGAGGAACTCGACCTCGTGCTCGAAGCCTACGAGAAGGCCCACAAGCAGGGCAAGGTGAAGTACATGGGCATGAGCGCCCACAGCCACGACTTCGCCCGCTCCGTCCTCGAGCAATACGGCCAGCACTACCACGCCTTTGTGTTCATGTACACCGTGAGCAACGAGCCGAAGCAGTCGCAGAGCCTCTTCGACACGCTCCGCCAGAAGGACGTGGGCGCCGTCGGCCTCAAGCCCTTCCACGGCAACGGCTACTTCCGCAGCCTGGTGCGCAAGGCCACGAAGGAGGGCGTGGAGCCCGACCTGAACGCCGCGGCCATCCAGGGGCTGAAGAAAATCCTCCAGGTGCCCGAGATGACCTGCTCGATCCCCGGCATGACCACCGTGGACGAGGTGGAGAACAACGTGAAGGCTTCGTACGACCGTCAGACCCAGCTCACCCAGGCCGAGCTCGAGGAGGTGCAGGCCTGGGCACGGGCGTCGCTCGACGAGCTACCCTTCGACTACCAGTGGATCCGCGATCAGATCTACGTGTGAGAAACAGGAAAGGACCGGGCATGAAGACTCGTGCAACGGTGATGGCTGTGGTGTGCGCTCTGGCGCTCGTCGGCGTGGCTCAGGCGGCCGAGTGGACGCCGCTGTTCAACGGCAAGGACAGGGAGGGCTGGACCGTTGGCCGCAAGGAGACGTGCGTCGTCGAAAACGGCCTGCTCGTGGGCACCCAGACCGACGGGAGCGGCGACAATATCATGAGCAAGAAGCAGCTTGACAACTTCGAGCTGCGTGCCACCTATCGCGTGAAGTGGCCGGCCAACAGCGGCATCTGGTTCCGCTTCGACAAGGGCAAGGGCTACCAGTTCGACATCCTGAAGTACAAGCGGCCCGTGGCCTACAGCGGCACGCTCTACTGCCCGGGCAAGATGTTCATCACCCGCAACCTTGACGAGAGCGTTGAGAACCGCGACGGCTGGAACGAGGCACAGATCTACGCCAACGGCGACCATCTGATCCTGTGGCTCAACGGCAAGAAGGTGGGCGAGTGCCACGACAAGACCTTGGCGAAGGGCGCCATCGGCATCCAGGTGCATGGTGGCGGGGCGCTGAAGAACATGCGCATCGAGTTCAAGAAGATCGAGATCCGCGAGCTGGGGCCTGACGACAAGCCCACGGTGCCGGCCGCCAAGGGACAGCTCTAGGAAGGGGGGCGCATGCGGCGTCGCCGTGTGATGCACAAGCTGCTGATCGTCCTCGTGCTCGTGGTGGGACTCTCCGTGGTGGCCTCGCGAGTGTGGCCGCCTGCGACGCACGCCGACGGCGATGACGGCCGGAAGGAGGCCGGCGCCCGCTACGCCCAGCGCGTGCGCGTCCTGTCCGAAGCCGAGGCGAAGAAGACCAATAAGGTGTGCTACGAATGCCACATGGACTTCGAGGATGAGGAGTTGAGCTCCGAGCACGAGGAACACGGCGTGACGTGCATCCGGTGTCACGGCCGCAGCCAGCCGCACATGGACGACGAGGTGCGCAAGACGCCGCCCGACGCAATCTTCCGGGGCGCGAGCATGAAGGTGCTGTGCCTCAC
>JADHXT010000131.1 GCA_016782825.1 Candidatus Brocadiia bacterium
CGGCAAGTCGGCCATGACCCTCGACGGCGGCAAGACCTGGAGGCCCATCAAGAACGTCGCCCGGGGCTACGACTGGGCCGCCGTGGACTGGAGCCAGCCCGAGCCGAAGACCGTGTTCGCCCGGGTTCACGAGCTGGGTGGTCTCGGCGTCATCAGCCAGGACGGCGGGAAGTCGTGGAAGGAGCTCGGCAAGGATTTCGGGCCCGTCGGCCTATTCAGCGACAGGATCCTCGTCGCCAGCAAGGGCGACGAACGGAAGTGGCGGGGCATCGTCCGGAGCACCGATGGCGGCTCGACGTGGCAGAAGGTCAGTGACGCCTCACCCATCGGCGCCATGACCGTGTGGGACGGCGTGGGCTACTGGCTCAGCGACCAGGGCCTTCTCAGAAGCAAGGACAAGGGACAGACCTGGGAGCGGGTTGGCAAGCTCTCGGGCGCCGTGTGGGGTCCGTACTTCGGCAAAGATGCGGGCCACTTCGCGGTGGTGAGCCGGAAGGGCTTCCACGAGACCCCCGACGGCGGGAAGTCCTGGCGCTCCATCGCCCGCTACCCCCCTTCGCTGAAGGGTGAGTTCAACACACACGGCTGGATGATGAACTTCGCGTGGGACCCGCTCGGCAAGGTGTGCTACGCCGCACGGATGGGTCAGCCCACCTGCAAGTGTGATTACTGATGAGGAGACGCTCGCATGGTACGTTCGAAAGCCGCCTGCATCGCCCTGGCACTGGCCTTCCTCGGCCGCGCGGAGGCCGTGGCGGGAGCGGTGGGCGTCGTCAGCCACATCAAGGTGCTCTCTGACAAGGTCGAGGACGTGTCGAGCCTCGCCGCCTGGCAACGCTCGTGGATCACGCCCGGCATGACCGACGAGCAGAAGGCCATCGCCATCTGGAAGACCGTCGTCAAGTACCGCCACCAGACCGACCCACCCAACGAGTTCCTGCTCGAAGCCAACAACGTGCACGACGTGATGAAGACGATTCACGTCTACGGCTATGGCATGTGCTGCTGCGCGGCGTCGCACGTCGAGCAACTCGGGCGCCATCTCGGCTTCCAGGCCCGCGGGCGCATCATCCACGCGCACAGCGTGCCCGAGCTCCACTACGGCGGCGCGTGGCACCTGCTCGACACCTCGCTCATCAACTACTTCCGCAAGCCCGACGGCTCCATCGCCAGCGTCGACGATCTCATCGAGGCTGTCACGGCCTGGCACAAGGCCAACCCCGGGTACGCGAAGAACGACCGCAAGCTCCGCCAGTTTGCGCGGGGCGGCGGGTGGAACAACGGCCCCGCTCTGCTCGCGAAGAGCGAGTTCTATACGAAGGACGGCTGGAACCTGGCGGGGACCCACGGCTGGCCCTCGACGATGCAGGAGTTCCACTGCAAGCCCGATCAGATCTACGAGTATGGCTACAGCCAGGGCTACCGGCTCAACATCCAGCTTCGGCCGGGCGAGCGCCTGGTCCGCAACTGGTTCAACAAGGGCCTGCACGTGAACCTGCACGGAGGCGGCGGCGCCCCAGGGTGCCTCAAGCAGCGTGCGGGCATGGGCTGCCAGCGCAAGCTGGGCGACATCGCGCCCGGACGAATCGGCAACGGCGTCCACGAGTACAACGTACCTCTGGCCGACGGCACCTTCCGTTCCGGTGCGCTTCAGGTCGAGAACCTGGCCCACCGGGGTCAAGGCGGGGATGGCCCTGCGGTGCGGGTCGACGACGACGCCAAGCCGGCTCTGCTCATCCTGCGCATGCCCAGCAGCTACGTCTACCTGACGGGCACGCTGGCGTTCAAGGCCGCCGGCCAGGGCGGAACCGTCACGGTGAGCTTCTCGGACAACCACGGCCTCGACTGGAAGGAGATCGCGCGCGTGAGTGGCCCGGGCGACCACAAGGTCGACCTGTCGCCCCGTGTCTTCCGACGCTACGACTACCGCCTCAGGTTCGTGCTGACCGGCAAGGGCACGGGCCTCGACGCGCTGAGCATCCGCCACGACGTCCAGCACTCGCAGGCGCCGCTGCCGGCGCTCGGCCCGGGCGAGAACACCATCACCTTCTCGGCGGGCCCCCACGAAGGCACGGTCACCGTCGAGGGCCGCACGAGTCCCGCGACGAAGGGAAATCCGTTGCTTCTCTCCGACTTCCGGCCCGAGCTCCGGGGGCTTCAGGCCAAGCTGTTGCGGGTCGCCGGCTACGGCCCCGAGGGCGGCATGATCACCTTCCAGGTCGCCACGCCTGGCGACATGACGCGGATTCGGTTCGGCGCCCACTGGCGGGCGCGAGACCGCCGCGAGGGATGGCACATGCTCGTCTCGTTCGATGGCGGCAAGACCTTCCGCGAAATCGGCCGCATGCCCGGCCCGGCGGCTGGCTCGTGCACGTACGTGACCGCCGCCGACGTGCCGCCCGGGACGCGGGAGGCCCTCGTGCGATTCAAGAGCACCCGCCAGCGTAACACCCTCTGCATCTTCGACGTGCGCATCGACGCCGACTACCGAGAGCCGCACGGCGGGTTCCGGCCCGTCAAGATCACGTACGTCTGGCAGGAGAAGGGCGCGGAGAAGCGCCACACCCACGTCGCAAAGACCCCACAGGAGACCTGCCAGATCACGTGTGGCGACAGCCCGGTCATGAGGAGCATCACCCTCGAACTGGCCGACTGACCGCGCGAGATTGAGCCAACAGGAGAAGGAGCGGCCGGCATGCGAGCCACGACGTGCGGGACAGCCGCGATGCCCTGGCGGATTGGCTTGGCTTTGGTTCTGTGCGGAGGGGCGATGGCCTTCGGCGGGTCACCCGATCTGCTGCTGCCCGCCAACCTGAAGACGATGGGCTGCGCGGCGCCCGACAGGTCGCTCATGTTCGTCCGCTCCAGCCAGCCGGGAAACGTCTTCTACCCCGGCGACTCCGTCGACGTCACTGTGAAGGTGACGCGGGGCAAGGCGCCGCTCAAGTCGATCACCCTCGAGGCCGTCGAGATCGCGACGCGGCAGAACAAGTATCTCGAGGGCTGGTCGACCATGAGCGCGCCGCCGGCCGTCGAGATGCTCGGCAAGCGGGGCAGGCTCGACGTGCCGGTCGCCGTCGAAAACAGGGAAGGCTCGACGGCTGAGTTCGAGGTCAAGGGCCTCCCTGTACCCTCGCGCTATGGGACATACGCCGTGACCATCGCACCGAACGGCAGGGACCCGCAGTTCCTTTGCACGCTGCTGCGGGCACACAAGCCTATCGACGGCTTCTACGTCGACGCGCCGGTGTTCGGCGAGGGGCAGTTCCTCACCCACGATAGCCAGAAGCCCGAGCACATCCGGCAGCGCGCGCTGGCCCTCGGGCGGCTGGGCATCAAAGGGGCGCGCATCGAGCTCGGCTGGTCGGAGCCGCGGCCCGGCGAGTACGACTGGCGGCGATTCGACGCCCTGATGAACGCCCTCGCCGAGGCGAGGATCAAGGCGCTCGTGACCATGGGCGGCCACCCTTCCTGGACCATGCCCCTCGGCCAGCCCACCCCCGCCTGCATCCCCCAGAAGCCCGACCACTCGTGCATGCCGAAGCACTACGAGAAGTTCGGCCAGTGGATCCGCGCCTTCTGCCAGCGCTACTGGAAAGACGGGAACGGCGCCCTGTGGGCCATCGAGCACTGGAACGAGCCGTGGGAGGGCATCTCGATCAGCGGCTGGGAGAGCGACTCGAACCACTACCGCGCCCTCATGCGGCAGATCGCCCTCAACGCCCGAGCGGTGGACCCCCGCATCAAGACCTCGGCCGCCTGCTCGATCATGAACACCGAGGACAAGTTCCTCAGCGGCGAGAACCGCGACGAGTTGATCGGGCTGGTGGACCTCTTCACCGACCACTACGTGCCGCCGCGCACCAGCTACGGGCCAATGGTGGCCAAGTACTGGGGGAAGGAGAGCACCGACACCGAGACCTGGATCGCCGCGACCGAGGTGCTTCTGCCCCAGATCGTCTGCCAGTTCCTCGCGTGCGGGCAGGACCGGATGACGCCGTGGCACCCGGCCATGACCTACTTCAGCGTGCCGGGCTCGCCAATGAAGCACCAGATGCCCAATCCCGTGGCTCTGGCGTCGAACGTCTTCAACGTCTTCATCACGGGCCGCAAGTTCCAGCGCATCCTCTTCCACGGCCACCTGCCGTGGGCCTTTCAGTTCGGCGAGAGCCGCGACGCGGTGGTCGTCTTCTTCGGCAAGCTCTACGCGCCCCACGGCGGCAGCCCGAAGGACGTGCTCTGGCCGCAGCTCCAGGCCCACGAGGGCGGCACCATCACCCTCGACAATGCCGACGGGCGGCTCGAGATCCACGACATCGCGGGCAACCGCGAATTCGAGAAGCAGAAGCGGGTCACCCTGCCCATGGACCATCTGTCGCACTACATCCGCTCGCCGAAGGGAGGCATCGAACTCATCGAGCGTCGGCTGCGAGAGGCGCGGATCGAGGGCATGCGGCCCGTCGAGATCCTCGCCCGCGACTTCACGATGGCCGTTGACGCTCCTGGTGCCGCCGTGCGATTCACCGTCCACAATCTGCTCAACCGGCCCATCAGCGGCACCCTGACGGTGACCGCGCCCGCAGGCATCCGCCTCAAGGTGCCGAGCACTCGCCTCAAGCTCGAAGCGGGCCAGCGGGCCAACGTCACCTGGGAGCTCGCCGTAGGCAAGCCGACGCCGAGCAACGCCTATCTGTTCGGCTTCGCGTTCGATGGCGATGCAGGCAAGGCCGATCTAAGGGAACACCTCAACGTCTGCGTCGCCCGCAAAGGGCCGAAGCAGGTGGATGGCGACCTGGGCGACTGGGCGGACGACCTCGGCGTGATGGTCGACGCAACGCTCCAGAAGGCCGACCCGACCGAGCAGGCCTGGATGCCGTTCCTCAAGGCGAAGGACGCGCAGCCCGCGGGCAG
Source organism: Candidatus Brocadiia bacterium (assembly GCA_016782825.1). GTDB lineage: Bacteria > Planctomycetota > PUPC01 > DSUN01 > DSUN01 > BS750m-G60. Next base: position 4,912 of record JADHXT010000131.1, read on the forward strand.
CTTCGGGGAGGTCAAGCTCGCCTGGGACGAGCGCTTCCTCTACGTCGCCGCCCGCGTCAACGACCCCAGCGACTCCCCCGGCCACCAGCGCCTGGCGACGTGGGACGAGGACCAGTATTTCCGCAGCGCGAAGGACGACGCCATCTGCGAGAGGCTGCGCCCCTACGAGAAGCTCGTCCGCGCCGACCTGCGCAACAAGGACGTGGCCGCGAAGACGAAGGCCGACCCCGCGTGGCCCGCCTACCAGAAGCTGCTCGAGAGCGACCCCGAGCTGAAGGCCGCCGTCACGACCAATGCCGCGAGGGTCTACTTCGAGGCCAAGGCCCGCAACCCCAAGGCCACCTTCGCCGACGCTGCGCACGTCTACAAGAGGGTTCCCTGGAACGAGGCACCCTGGGCTGGCGACACACTCCAGCTTGGCTTCGACGTCCTGCCCGACTACTACCGCAACATGAAGCCCGACACCGGCCGCGTCCCCCACGGCTTCCACGCCATGCCCGACACCGACTACGAGTACGCCGCCTATGCCTGCCTGGACGGCGGGCCTGGCCCGAGCGGAGCCGAGGGCAGCGAGCTCTGGCGCATCCTGGCGCCCGATGCCCCGCGCACCCACTACTACCCGAGGCAGCCGCGGCCCAAGTTCGGCCAGGGGCCGGTCCGGGGCGGCCAGCACGTCGTGAAGCGCGAGGGCAAGCTCACCGTCTACGAGCTGGCCATCCCCTGGTCGGAGCTCAAGCGCTGGACGCCGAAGGCCGGCCAGACCTTCGGCTTCACCTTCCGCGTCAACAACAACCAGAAGCCCAGCCTCGTCTACGGCGCCGACAAGAGCGCGACAAAAACCAACGGTCTCTCGCTCCATCCCTACTGGGAAGCCAAGCCGAGCTGTGGCATCCGCTGGGCGCTGGTGGAGTGACCGCCCGGCAACGCGCAGCGAGGCGAGGGCTCAGGCTGCCTGCCCCCTGAGCGTCTCGATGGCGTCGTGCTCGCGCTGGTGGAGCTTGAAGGCGGCCATGCGGCGCCCGCCAGTACGTCACTACGGTGGAACCGGGCTTGCCTTGGACGGCGAGCCGCAGGCCCAAGCCTCGCCTCGCGATCTCACTGGCGGCTTGCACCAACCACTGCGGCCATTAGGATGATCGGGGCGGCAATGGCAAGACGACTCGCCCGCAACCGGAGCCAGTAGCATGTCCGGCCATCCTCCGTTGAAAGGACCATCGATGAGTCAATGGGGCAAGCGAGGCGGAATCTCACGGCGCGAGTTCCTCGATGGGGCGGCGGTTGTGGCGGCGGGCCTTGCCGTGCTGCCTCGCCACGTCCTGGGCGGCGAGGGCCACGCCCCGCCGAGCAACACCCTGAACGTCGCGAAGATCGGCTGTGGGGGAATGGGCGGCGGCGACCTCAACAAGGTCGTCGAGTGTGGGGCCAACATCGTGGGCCTCTGCGACGTCGATGAGGGCGTCCTCAACGGCGTCTCGGGCAGGTTCCCGCGAGCGAAGCGCTACCGCGACTTCCGTAAGATGCTCGACGAGATGGAGAAAGACCTCGATGCGGTGGTGGTTTCCACACCCGACGTGACCCACGCCATCGCGTCCATCTGGGCCGTCAAGCGCGGCAAGCACGTCTACTGCCAGAAGCCCCTCACCCGCACGGTCAAGGAGGCCCGCCTCCTCACCGAGGCCGCCCGCAAGCACAAGGTCGCCACCCAGATGGGCAACCAGGGCCACGGCGGCGGCGGACTCCCGGCGACCGCCGAGTTCGTCCGCGCCGGCGTCATCGGCGCCATCAAGGAAGCGCACACCTGGAGCGACCGCCCCAGGAAGTGGTGGCCCCAGCCCGTCTCACGCCCATCCTACACCGACGCCGTGCCGAAGCGCCTCGATTGGGACCTGTGGCTCGGCCCCATGCCGAAGCGCCCCTTCGTGGACAAGTGGCGCGAAGGGCCGTCGAAGGGCAAGCCGGTCTACCACCATCACAACTGGCGCGGGTGGTGGGACTTCGGCGCCGGTGCCCTCGGCGACATGGCCTGCCACAACATGGACCCCGCCTTCTTCGCCCTCGACCTGGGCGCCCCCACCTGGGTCAGGGCCACGGCCCCGGAGTTCGACAGGGCCAGCTTCCCCGCGTGGTCGGTCATCGAGTGGGCCTTCCCGGCCAAGGGCGGCCGGCCTGCCGTGCAAGTCTTCTGGCACGACGGCGGCAAGCTCCCGCCCCGGCCCGAGGAGCTCGAGCAGGGCCGCAACCTGGGCGACAACGGCTGCCTCTTCATCGGCGACAAGGGCAAGATGATGGGCGGCGGCTGGGCCGGCTTCTGCCGCATCCTCCCCGAGTCGCGGATGAAGGAGACGAAGGCGCCGCCCCGCACCCTACCGCGTTCCATCGGCCACTACAAGGAGTGGGTCGAGGCCAGCAAGGGAGCGAAGACCGTCCCCGGCTCCAACTTCGGCTACTCCGGGCCAATGACCGAGGCCATCCTGCTCGGCAACGTCGCCGTCTGCTACCCAGGGCAGAAGCTGCTGTGGGACGCCGAGAAGCTGGCGTTCACCAACAACGCCGAAGCCAACGGCCTCCTCCACTACGAGTGCCGCAAGGGCTGGGAGCTGTAGCCCGCGCCCTGCCTGGCGTCGCGCTACTCCGGCGGCACAACCCTGTCTGCGAATGGCCGCTGGTGGCCTGACAGCGAGATGCCTCCGCCGAGGCGGTGGGTCGTGAAGCGCGCCCGAACGGGGCCCACCGCGACCGCCATCGTGCTGCCCTCTTGCTTCAACGACGCGGCGGGGACTCCCTCACGTGTTGCGTCTACCGCGGTCAGGACGTGAAGGAAGTAGTCGACGACCGCAGGTCGGGAGGGGGCGACCTCGACGCGGCACTCCGGAGCAGGCCCCCGGGATTGGCGCGGCGGATACGACTTGCCGTCGTAGCGGTACAGGTCGTCGCCGCTCGCCAGGCGCACCTGCGGGTCTTCGGGCAGCAGCGTTTGGACGAACAGCCTGCCCTTCCCATTCGTGATGACCAGGTGCGGCCCTCGCTTTGCGGGGGGGCCATCGCCTGGAGCAGCCACGTCTTCCTGAAGGAGGGGCTGCGCGACTTGATCCGGTCGAAGACGATGAACGTGCCCGGACGGATGAACACAATCTGCCGCGTGAAGTACTCGAGCTTCTTTGGAGAGTATGCCCGCGAGCAGTCGCCCGCCACGTACAGGTATTCTCGCCGATCCTCGAAGGCGACGATGTCGGCGATGTCGTGGAGCGTGCGCGTGCTCTGCCACGCCCTGGCGTCCACGACCGCGCCGTTGTGGTGTGGCCAGGCGTGATGCTGGCCGCCGTCGTTGCCCGTGACCCGCCCGGCGCGGATGCGCGGCCACGTCTCGGACGGATCCCGCACCAGCATCGTGTTGTGGGCGATGGTGCGAAGGTGGTAGTTGACG
>JADHXT010000132.1 GCA_016782825.1 Candidatus Brocadiia bacterium
GGCGGCATTAGGCAAACGATGGCCAAATCGAGCGCCGCTGCTGGTCCGCGCCGTTTTCTGGGGTGGGCTGTTGCTCGCGGGATTCGCAGCGACCCCTTCTTCTTCGTCAGCGCCTTGGGGCAGGGCGAGCACCTGTTGCGCTACCGCCTGCGCGCGGAGATCCCTGGCGTCTTCCACGCCCTCCCCACCGTCCTCTACGGCATGTACGTCCCTGAGCTGCGCGCCAACAGCGAGGAGTGCCTCATCAAGATTGTGGACTGATAGGCGTGCGGTGGTGGGCGGGTGGGCGATGGCGTATCAGCCGCTCCGCGGCGTACCAAAGCGGCGACTCCGTCGCCGCACTCCAAAGGTCCCGCAGTCAGCGCCAGACACGTCGCTCTTCGCCGCGAAGCGGCTGTGGAGTGCGGCGACGGAGTCGCCGCTTTGGTATCCCGCGGAGCGGGCGAGCAGGGGAGGCGCTCAACCGCGTCAGCGCGACTCCTTGCCTGCCAGATACCCCGTCCTGCGTCCCACCTCACCGCGCGGCTTCCCCACCTTGAGCTGCTTCATGTCGAAGGGATAGCCCTCGAGGCAGTCGTTGACGTAGACGACCGTGTTGAAGGTCAGCAGGGCCACCGCCGTCGACGGCGAGCCGTTGAGCACCTCGTAGAAGGTGGGCCGCGGATCGGCGGCGCCGACGATGGCGAGGAACTCCGCTGCACGGACCTTCACCAGCGGCTCCTCATCCTTGAGCCGCTCCTTTGCCGCGGGCACCATCGCCTTCGCCTTCTCCCCGAAGCAACTGCACACGATCAACGCCCAATAGCGCTCCCACCGATTCCTCGACGCGAGCGCCTTGTCGATGCCCGGCCTGGCCTTGTCGAAGGGCAGCAGGCTCAGGTCGGCGACGTCGACGAGGCGGCCGATCTCGGCCTTGTGCTTCTGCCCGAAGGCGGCGCCGTCGGTCAGGGCGTTGTCGATGAGGTGGCTCTCGGGGTAGAAGCTCAGGTCGGGCAGGCCCTTGACGCGGGCCTGGAGACGGCCCCGAAGGTCGGCGAGGGTGGCGGCATACTTGGGGTCGCCCGAGAGATCCTCGACCTCGTGGGGATCGGTCTCGATGTCGTAGAGGGCCTCGACGGGCTTGCGCTCGTGAAACTGCCGCTGCGCGGCGTTGAGCTTCCCAGCCTTGAAAAGCGTCCGCCACTCCTCGTAGGCGAGCATGCGGTAGCGGTAGTTGTTCTGAAGCCCGTCGGGGTAAAATGCCTGGTAGCTGCGGAGGTACTTGAAGCGGCCCTTGCGCAGCGAGCGGCAGAGGTCGTATTTCTCGTCGAAGCGGTCGGCGTAGCCGAAGGTCTCGTCGCGCGCGGCCAGCGCCTCGGCCGAGATGTCGTCGCCGAGGAACGCCTTCCCGTCCATCTGCTTCGGGATCTTGAGGCCCGCGAGGTGCAGGAGGGTGGGGCCGAAGTCGACGAAGCTCACGAAGCCGTTGGTGCGGGAGCCGGGCTTCAGGGTCACGAGGTGCTGGAAGTTCTTGGGGATGCGCACGACGAGGGGCACGTGGAGGCCCGATTCGTAGATGTAGCCCTTGCCGCGGGGCAGCACGCCGCCGTGGTCGCCGAAGTAGAAGACGAAGGTGTCGTCGAGCAGGCCGTCCTGCTCGAGCTGGCCGACGAGCTGCTTGACCTGCTGGTCGACGGCGGCCATGCAGTCGTGGTAGCGGGCGCAGGTGAAGCGGAACGTTGGCGTGTCGGGGTGGTAGGGCGCCACGAACACTTTTTCGGGATCAGCGTGGGTGCCGCCCCGCTTGATCTGGTCCTTCCCAAAGTGCAGCCGTCCCTCGTGGGACACGCCGGTGCTCTGCATGTGGAAGAAGGGCTTGTCCTTCGAGGGGCGCTTGCGCCAGCTCGCCTTGCCCGACGACTCGTCCCACACGCCCTTGCCCTCGACGCAGTTGTAGTCCTTCTTGCGGTTGTTCGACGTGTAGTAGCCGGCCTGGCGGAGGTAGAAGGGCCACATCCGCAGCCCTGGCGGCAGATTGGCCAGCTTCATCTTGCGGTGATACTGGGTGCCGATCCGCGGCGCGAGGGTGCCGCTCATCAGCGTCGTCCGCGCGACCGAGCACACCGGCGCGTTGGAGAAGGCGCGGGCGAAGACGACGCCGTCCTTCGCCAGCCGCTCGATGGCCGGTGCCGGCGCGCCGTGGGGATCGAGGAGCCGCAGGTAGTGCTTCGAGTTGTCCTCGCTGAGGATCCACAGGAAGTTGGGCCTGCGCTCCTTCGCCGCCGCGCCCACCACCCCGCGGGCCACCGGCCACGTCGCCGCCAGCCCCGCGGCCCTCAGGAAATCGCGTCGGCTCTGCATCCGCTCGTCTCCTTTGCAGCCCCATACAGGAACGGGCTTCGCTGAATGCTACGGTACGGCGACGCCTGCTGCAAGCGCGGCGGCATGCGCGCTGGACTCGTCTCGCCTCCCCGGCTATCGTGGTATCCATCGGGCCCACCCGCGAGACGCGAGAACAACCTGATCACGGAGTGACCCCATGGAACGTCGGCGATTCCTGCGATCGGTTGGGGTGTTGGCTGGAGCCGCGGTGGCGCCGTGGCTGGCGCGCGCACAGGCGGGGAAACGCCGTCTGAATGTCCTGTTCATCACCGCCGACGACATGAACTGCGATTCGGTGGGCGTCTTCGGCGCCAGGGTGCCCGGCATCACGCCCCACACCGACGCGCTGGCGGGGCAGGGCGTGCGGTTCGTCCACGCCCACGTGCAGGTGGCCAACTGCGTGCCGTCGCGCAACGTGATGCAGACGGGCCGCTACCCCCATTCGAGCGGCGTCGAGGGCTTCTACAAGCTCCAGACCACCTTCCCCATCCTCCCCGACGTGCTCAAGAAGCACGGCTACGTCGTCGGCATCAAGAACAAGGTCGCCCACTCGACGCCCTACCATCCCTATCCCTGGGACCTCGTGGTGGAGCGATCCGCCGAGAAGGGGGCGGCGCGCAGCCCGAGAAGCTTCCACGCCTTCGTCAAGCAGGGCGTCGAGCTCAGCACGAAGGCCGGGAAGCCCTTCTACCTGGTCGCCAACGTCACCGACCCCCACAAGCCCTTCTACGGCGAGCCGAAATCGGAACAGATGGGCTTCGACAGCTTCCCACCCTCGAAGACCTACCCGGTGGACAAGATCCCCGTGCCCGGCTTCCTGCCCGACCTGCCGGAGGTGCGCCTCGAGGTCAAGCGTTACTACGACAGCGTGCGGCGCGCCGACGACTGCGTGGGCGAGGCCCTGCGCGCGCTCAAGGAGTCGGGGCAGGCGCCCAACACGGTCGTCATGTTCCTCTCCGACCACGGCATGCCCTTCCCCTTCGCGAAGACCAACGTGTGGCACCACAGCACCCGCACGCCGTGGATCGTGCGCTGGCCCGGCACGGTGCGCCCGGGCACGGTGGACAGCCGCCACATGATCTCATCCATCGACTTCATGCCGACCGTGCTCGACATCGCCGGCATCGACCCGCCCGACGGGCTCCAGGGCCGCTCCTTCGCGCCGCTGCTCAAGGGCCAGACCCAGGCGGGCCGCGACTACGTGATCAAGGAGTACAACGAGAACGCCGGCGGCGCGCGGCATCCCATGCGCAGCGTCGAGACCCGCAACTTCTGCTACATCTTCAACCCCTGGTCCAACGGCACGCGGGTCTTCCGCACCGCCACCCAGGGCACCACCACCTACAAGCTCATGAAGCAGCTCGCCGCCACCGACGCCAAGATCGCGGCGCGGCTCAAGCACTTCGACCACCGCACGCTCGAGGAGTTCTACGACACCCAGCGTGACCCCAACGCCCTCCGCAACCTCATCGGCGACCCGCGCCACGCCAAGGAGATCGCCCGTCACCGCGCCATCCTCGAGGCCTGGATGGTGAAGACCGCCGACCCCTGTCTCGAGGTGTTCCGCAAGCGCCACGACGTGGCGTTCCGCGAAGCCTACATGAAGGCCCAGCAGGATGCCTCCGACGAGCGCCGCAAGAAGGGACGAAGCCAGAAGCGCGGCGGCAGGAAGCAGGCCGGCCTCATCCGGCTTGTCCCGCCACAGGCCGTCGCCAGGGGCAAGACGGTGACGGTCACCATTCACCACAAGCTCGCCGCCCAGCACGGCGAGCAGCAGTTGCACGTCACTGCGAAATGCCCCGACAACCGCCGCATCGAGCGGAAGGTGGTCACGGTGAAGGGGGCGGGGAGCGTCGACGTTCCCTTCGAGATCCCGGACGACAAGACGATCACCGAAGTGCTCTTCGCCGCCTTCGTGGGCAAGGACTTCCCGAGCTGTCTCCAGCACGTGGTCACCAAGCCGGTGCCCGTCCGATGAGGGAACTGGCCACGGGCGGGGGGACACGATCGCGGTCAGCCTGTGAGCGAGGCGACAGCCATCGGGCTCCGTCAGCGCGGGGCGATCTTCAATGAGTGCTTCGCCTGATCCCGCCAGAGATCGAGCGTGACGGCCCCCGCACGCGAGTGCTTCCCATAGACATCGGCGAAGGCACCCAGATTCTTGACGGCCTCGCCGTTGACGGCGCGGATCACGTCGTTCTCCCTCAAGCCGGCCTCGTGCGCGCGACTGGCCTGCGGGACATCGGCGATCCACACGCCGTTGCTGTCGCCGAGGCCCAGGGCCGACATCTCGCCCCGAAGCTCGATGTTCCTGACCCGCGCGCCGAGCCAGTGGGCGCTCTTGGGCGAGCTGTACTTCCGGCCCCAGCCGCCGCTGCGGATCGCCGCCGCCGCGAGCGTGCCGGGCAGGGGAGGGGTTCTCGCCATCTTCTTCAGCTTCGGCCTCCGCACGCCGAACTGATCCATCGGGAAGTTCTTGAAGCCCAGCTCGAGCGCCGGCGAGCCGTCCTTGACGCGGTAGTCGCCCGCAATGGGGTCGACGAACAGGGCGTCGGCGATGAGCGAGTGCTTGTCGCCGCCCCACTTCGCGAGATTCTGGGCTGGCGAGGGCTTGGCTCCCGCCTGATGCACGAGGTTGTAGTCGATCCCCTTGCCCTGATCGGTCTTGCGCATCCCGGCGGGGGCGTAGCCGTCGCGCCAGAGGATGTTGCGCTGGAAGGTGGTGCGGCAGTCGGGATACCACACGTGGGGGCAGAAGGTGTAGTCGACGACGATGTTGTTGACGACCTGGCGGTAGTAGCCCTCGCGGAGCTTGATGCCGCCGGCGAGACAAAGGTTGTTCTCGAGCACGTAGTGGCTCGAGCCGTCGTCGAGATCGATGTCCCAGCCGTGGTCGCAGCGCCAGCGGTTGTTGCGCACGACGATGGGCTTGCGGCAGTCCCACTTGGGCATCTCGGGGTGCTGCTTGACCCACTTGGCGGTCTCGCCGCGGCTCTTGTGCCAGAAGCGGTCGCGGCCCCACGAGTTGAACGAGCCGTGGTCGCCCGTCTCCTTGACGGTGTCGAAGACGTCGTTGAACTCGATGAGGTGTCCGCCGAAGGCGCCGTCGCAGATGTTGATCCCCGCCCTTGGGCAGTCGTAGATGGAGCAGTGGCGGACGGTGATCGACTCGGCCATGCAGATGTTGACGCCGGCCGTCTGTTTCTCGACCCGTCCGTTGCGGGTGATCAGGCAGTCCTCGACGAGGCAGTCGGCGGGGTAGTTGGAGGTCTTTGGCCCGGGCGTCTTGTCCATCTTCTCGAGCGTCTGGGTCTGGTGGTACTCGAACAGGGGTGAGCGCAGGGCCTTGGGATCGCCCACGAAGCTCACGGCGTTGGCCCCCGCATCGGCGATGTGGCAGCCGACGATTGCGATCCGTCGGTTGTAGTTGTTGATGAAGACAGCGTTGCCGCCGACCTGGTCGATGGTGCAGTCGCGGAGGGCGCAGTCCTCGGCGCCGTCGAAGAGGACCGCGCCGCCGCGACAGGTCGTCCAGTCGCTGCGCAGCAGCGGCTCCTTGTTGTCCATGAACACCCGCGCCGCATGCGCGAAGGTCAGGCCCCGCAGTGTGATGTGGCGGACGGGCTTCTGCTCGTCGCCCCGGAACTCGACGAGATGGCGCAAGCGCACCGCCTCGACGACCGCCTTGCTCAGGTCGACGCCCTTTGGTGGATAGACGTAGAGCACGCCCTTCTTCCCGTCGAGATACCACTCGCCCGGCGCGTCGAGCTCCTCGAGGATGTTCTCGACGAATCGGAACTTCTTGTGGGCGCCCATTTGGCGGTTGTTCTGCCAGCCGCCCTCCATCTCGAGCTTGCCGTCGGCCGTCCTCCCTGTGATGCGCCAGTGCATGTCGCCCCACAGGCTGCGGTGCATGGCGTGGACGAAGCCGCCCGCCGGGTCGGCCCACCGCGTCACCCGCTGCGGCGACGTGCAGTCGGCCGAGAAGCCCTGGAAGTATTGCGCCTCGGGGTCGTAGTTGGGGTAGCGGGCCATGTGCTGGCGTTCGCCGTCGACGAAGAGCTGATCCGACGTGAAGCCCTCCGGCACCTTCGCCTGCATGATGCCGTTCTTGTAGGGCTTCCAGTCGAGCTGGACCCGTTGCCCGCCGCTGATGATCACCTTTGCTCCGGGCGCTGCTGCATACGTGACCGGCGCACCCTTCCCGCCGGAATCGGCCTCGGTGAACACCACGGCCTCTGGCAGATAGTATGTGCCAACCGCGAAGTGGACGGTGACGGGCGCGACGCCCCGGCCCTGGATCGTGCGCACCTTCTTCTGCGCGGCATGGAAGGTCTTCAGGGGCTTGGCCTTCGTGCCTGGGCTGCCGTCATTGCCATCGGGCGACACCCACAGCTCGGCGCCTCGGGCAGACCCCACGGCGGCTAATGCCATCAGGACGATGCAGGCTCCGAGATCGAGCCTCACGGGGTGGCTCCTATCTATTCCGCGCCGCCGAAGCAGCGGATGGTGCCGTCCTTCATGGACAGGAAGAGCTTGTTGTATGCAGCGATGAGGCCGTCGAAGACGGGCTCGCAGTCGAGCTTGTGCTCGGACAGCGTCTTGCCGTCGGCCGTCGAAAGGGTCCACAGGCACGCCGGTCGAGGGTCCGGCTTCTTGGGGTCGAGAGGGCGGCCCGTCTTCTCCTGGATAGCCACGGCATCCTGCCAGCCGGCCAGGAACAGCGTGTCACCTGCCAGGAGAGCTGCGCGGGGCTGGATGGGCTCCTCGATCGACCAGGCGTCGGCCACGGGCGTCTCGCCGCGCTTCTTGCCCTTGCCGCGCCGCGCGTCAGGCCCCGAGGCGCGAGCGACTCCGTTCTTGGTCGCAGCGATCTTCACGCCGATGGGGAAATACCGCGTCTCGTACCTGGAGTACTTCTGGTGGAGATGTCCGTCGTGGCCCTTCGGCCACAGACCCGAGGTGCGCTTGAGCCACGTGTAGGGGTTCATCACGCCGATGGCGCGGTCGGCGTCGAAGACGATGAGCTTGGCCTTCGAGGCGGCGGCCCCTCGCGCGCGGCCGAGGCGCAGCGTCTGGCGGTGAGCCCAGATGTCCTCGAGCAGGCCCGTGGAGGCGATCAGCGTGGTGAGCGGCGCGCGGCGGCGCTTCAGCTCCTTGTCGAACTGGATGTGCCGCATGCTGATCGACGAGCCGTCGGAGACCAGCACGTCGGGCAACGCGCCGTCCCCCGGCGGGCCGCGCCTGCCGAGCTCGCCCGGCGTCGTGGTCAGCGTCGCCTCATGAAGCTCCTTGCCAGAGCGCACGTCAAGACCGACGAGGCGGATCCCGCCGTCGAGGTACGACGACCGCCCTGCGGCGAAGTAGACGACGCCGTCGAGCACCAGGACGCTGCCGCTGATGGGCCAGGGCGACGCCAGCCGGCTATCCGCGACGATCCGCCGGTCGACGGGCGCGGCACGGAACCGCCAGGCGAGCGCACCGTCGGCCAGCCGCAGACAGTAGACCGAGCCGTCGCCGCAGCCAAACACACAGAGACCCTCGTGGAGCGTCGGCGGCGAGTCGACCCGCCCGCCGGCGGCGAACTGCCAGAGGCTCTTGCCCGTCCCCGCGTCGAGGCAGTGGACGATGCAGGCGTCCTTCGAGCAGACGACGAGTTTCCCGTCTGCCGCGACGGATGCGGTCAGGGCGCCGCCGATGGGCGTCTTCCAGAGCTCCCCGAGCTCCGCGGGCACGCGGCCCGTGGTCGACCCGCTACGAGTGATGTTGCCGCGGTACGTCGGCCACTCGTCGGGTTTGGGGGGATAGATCGGCGGCTGCCAGGCGAGTGATTTGCGATTTGCGATTTGCGATTGCCGATTGCCAGAAAGAGAGGACGCGCGCTCCGCGATGGATGTGTAGGCCGGGCCACGTTCCAGCGCGGGCGGGGCGGTTGCGGCCACGGCGTCGAGGGAGCTGGTGGGGGAGA